>NZ_JAMYRR010000008.1:0-252780 GCF_040321535.1 Mesorhizobium sp. M0340
CATTGATTGTATGCGGTGGCCCCATTTTTTGGGCGCGGGTATTCCCCGGCGCCGCGCCCCCTCGCCAAAAGCGGTTTTTGCAAACCCTTCCCCCCTAAAAACGGGGGCGGCCGGTCCCCCCGCCCCCACCAGGCTTGGGAGGCTTAGCGAGCTGCGGTCCAGCCCTTGTAATCCTTCAAATTGTCGGCCGTGATCAGCTTCGGGTCGAGCAGTACCGTCGGCTCGGCCGGCTTCTTGCCAGCAAGCAGGTCAGCCGCCATCGTCAGCGACTGACCGGCCATCACATAGGGATCCTGCGAGGCCGAGGCTTTGATCATCGACGTGCCGGAAGCGAGTTCCTTCTCGATATCGGGCGCGCCGTCGACCGCGGTGAAGATGAACTCCGAGCGGTTGAGCTGCTTGGCCGCAAGCTGGGCGCCGATCGCCGTCGGATCGTTGATGGCGAAGACCGCGTCGATCTTGTCGAAACGGGTCAGCAGCGACTGGAACACTTTCAGGCCGCCGTCACGCGAGCCTTCGGCGTTCTGGTCGTCGGAAAGGATCTTGATGTCGGGGTGTTTTGCCAGCACGTCCTTGCAGCCCTTGACCCGCTCCAGGATCGATGACGAGGCCGGGCCGTTGAGGATGACGTAGTCGCCCTTGCCGCCGGTATGATCGACCAGATATTGGCACGCCTCTTCGCCGGCCTTGACGTTGTTGGTCATCACGGTGACGTCGGCGCCCGGCGCCGAAACGTCGAAGGCGGCAACGACGATGCCGGCCGCCTGTGCCTTCTTGACCGCCGGCGCGATCGCCTTGGCATCGACGGCGTTGAGCATGATGACGTCGACACCGGCGGCGATGAAGGAATCGACCTGCGAAACCTGCTTGTTGAGGTCGTAGTCGGCCGATACCGAGGTCACCTGCACATTCGGATTGATCTTCTTGGCCGCGTCCTCGATGCCCTTGATGGTGGCGACGAAGAACGGATTGCCGAGCAGGCCGACCGAGATGCCGACCTTGTTCAGGTCCTTGGCCGATGCCGGCGCGATGACGGCGGCCGCAAAGGCTGCGCCGCAGAGCAGTTTAGCGATGGTCTTCATTGTTTTATTTTCCTCCTGATGCCCCGCGCCTCTCACGGTGCGTTACACATGAAACCGGCTCGTTGGATGCCGGCGACTAAGGGCCATCACGTTCTTGCTCCTGCCTGGAGCCGGTAACGGTCGAGGGCGACCGCCACGATGATGACCAATCCCTTGATGATGTACTGCCAGATGTCCGAAACACCGGCGAGGATGAGCCCGTTGGACAGCACGGCGATGATCAGGCCGCCGATCAGCGTGCCCCAGATCGAGCCGACGCCGCCGACGAAACTGGTGCCGCCGAGGATGACCGCGGCAATCGCGTCGAGTTCGTAGGACTGGCCGAGCTGCAGCCCGTTGGCGGCATAGAGCCGGGCCGCCGACATAGCGCCGCCAAGCCCGGCCAGAAGGCCGGAAACGCCATAGACGAAGAGCAGCACCAGCGGCACCTTGATGCCGGTCAGCCTGGCGGCCTCGGCGTTACCACCGACGGCATAGATCCAGGTGCCGAGCACGGTGCGCTTGAGCACCAGCCAAGACAGCACCACGACCGCCAGCGCGATGATTACCAGCCACGGAATGCCGAACAGCGAACCGTTGCCGATGAAGTCGAACGGCAGGTCTGCGTTGAACACCGTAGTGTCCTGGCCAAGCAGGCGGGCGACGCCGCGCACGGCGGTCAGCGATCCCAGCGTGACGATGAAGGGCGGCAGCTTGATGTAGGCGATCAGCAGCCCGTTGATGACGCCGAAGCCGAGCCCGACGAGAATGGCCGCCGGCACGCCCAGCAGTCCCCAATCGGGCACCAGCGACACCATCACCGCCACCATCGCCGAGGCAGCAAGGATCGAGCCGACGGACAGGTCGATGCCGCCGGTCAGGATGACGAAGGTCATGCCGGCCGCCAGCACGATGTTGATCGACGATTGCTGCATGACGATCAGCAGATTGGTCTGGGTGAAAAAGCGCGGGTTGATGAACTGGAAGCCGACCGCCAGCAGAATCAGGATCGGCAGCATGCCGAGTGCGGCGATGGCGGTGCGCCACCTCGTACTTCTGCCGATCGCCCGGTCGTCCGCTTTCATCGTGTCGGCCACCTTGTCGGTCATCGCTGAGCCGCTCCCGTTGCAAGTTCCATGATCGCTTCCTGCCGCAGCGGCTCGCCCTCCAACGCCGTCACCTCGCCGGCAATGGTGCCGTCGCGCATCACCAGCACGCGGTCGGCGATGCCGATCACCTCCGGCAGTTCGCTGGAGATCATCAGGATGGCGATGCCTTTCTTGGCCAGGTTGTCGATCAGCCGGTAGATTTCCGACTTCGCCCCGACATCGACGCCGCGGGTCGGCTCGTCGAGGATGACGACTTGCGGCTCGGTTTCCAGCAGGCGGGCGAGCAGCACCTTCTGCTGGTTGCCACCCGACAGCGAACCGGCATTGGCCTGCACCGAGCTGGTGCGGATGGAGAGGTCTGACACCGCCTTGGCGGCGCGCTTTTCGGCAGCCGCGAAGTCGCGCAGACCGCCGGCCTTCGCGTCCTTTGCCAGCACGCCCATGCTGATGTTGTCGGAGATCGACATGTCGAGAAACAGGCCAAGTTGCTTGCGGTCCTCGGTCAGGTAGGCGATGCCGGCATCGAGCGCCTCGCTCGGCGAACCGATGGATATCGGTTTGCCGCCGAGCTCCAGCGTGCCCGAGATGTGCCTGTCGGCGCCGAAGATCAGCCGTGCCAGTTCGGTCCGGCCCGAGCCGACCAGGCCGGCCAGTGCCAGCACCTCGCCTTTGTGGAGGTCGAAGGAACAATTCTTTATGAGATTGCCGTCCGACATGCCGCGCACCGACAGCGCGACGGCGCGCTTGCTGTCCGGCGGGCGATGATCCTTCTTGTAGAAGGTCGACAGATCGCGCCCGACCATCATCGATACCAGGCGCGAGGCGTTCAGGTCGGCGCGGTCGAGCGTGCCGACATAGCCGCTGTCGCGCAGCACGCTGACGCGGTCGGCGAGCTGGTAAACCTCTTCCATGCGGTGGCTGATGTAGATGATGGCGATGCCTTGCGACTTCAGCGTCGCGATCACCTCGAACAGCCGGTCGGTCTCACGCGAGGTCAGCGACGTGGTTGGCTCGTCCATGACGATGATGCGCGCATTGGTCGACAGCGCCCGGGCGATTTCCACCAGCTGGCGCTCGCCGAGCGACAGGCTGGTGACCGGGGTGCGCGCCGAAAAGGCCACGCCGAGCCGCGCGATGATCTCGCTGGCGCGCCGGTTGCACTGCTCGCGGTCGACGATGCCGAACCGTCTTGGCTCGTTGCCGAGGAAGATGTTCTGCGCCACCGACAGATTGGGCGCCAGCGACAGCTCCTGATAGATGACCGCAATGCCGGCGGCGCGCGCCTTAATCGGGTCGCCGGTGGCGGCCGGTACGCCGTCGATCAGGATTTCGCCGCCGGGGTCCGGGCGGTAGGCGCCGGACAGCACCTTCATCAGCGTCGACTTGCCGGCACCGTTCTCGCCCATCAACGCGTGCAGCTCGCCGGCGTGAACGGTCAGCGACACATCATGCAAGGCGCGGATCGCCCCGAACGTCTTCGAGATGTGGCGCATCTCCAGCACCGGCTGGCGCACCGTCTCGATCCGGGCGGCGGCGCTCATCGTGCACCTCCCGAGGCCGCCCTGGCCACGCCCCGGTCGGCGGCAAGGCCGCGCCAGTCGTTGCGGTAGCCGGCAAGGCCGCTGAAGCTTGCCGCGTGCACCGCCTCCGGCGCCTCGGTGGCAAACTCGCGTCCGACGCTTTCAAAGGCAAGTGCGGCGGCGCCGGTGGCGCTGCCCTCCAGCGTTGCGCCCTGCAGGAAGGCCTGCCCAGGCCGCAATTGCGCCAGCAGCGCGGCAAGCAGCCCGCCATTGTTCAGGCCGCCATCGACGATCACCGTATTGTCCGAATGGATCAGCTCGAGACATAGATCGAGCATCAGCGCGACGTAGAGCAGCGCCACGGCCGCGCGTTCCTCGGCATTGGGCGTACGCCCGACCAGTTCGCCTCGGCGGTGCGGCATCGGGCCGCCGGGCGCGAAGCTCGGCAGCGCCATGATGCCGGCGTCGATCACCCGTTGTACCGATGACGGCGCAATTGCGCCCTGCCAGCCGGCGCTGATCGTGGCGAATTCGCGGCCGCCCATGAAGCGGATGGTCGGCACCGGGCCGCCGTCGACATCGACATTGACCAGCATGTCGCGCTCGCCATCGAGTGCATCGAGCGGACAGTCGGGATTGAGCACGACCACCCAGGTGCCGGTCGAGACCACGGTCACCGGCCCGAGCTGCTGTCGGCGGTAGGCATGGAGCGCAGCATTGCTGTCATGGACGCCGTTGTGGACGGCGACCGGCTTGGCGGCCCGGCTGAAGCGCTGCTCGCCGATCACCGCGCCGGCACGCTCGAAGGCGGGCATCTGGCCGCGCCAGCCCTCGGCATCGACCAGCGAGCTGAAATCGCGTTTGCGCGGCGCCCATAGATGCGAATGGCAGCCGAGATAGGAGACCTCCGACACCGGCCGGCCGCCAAATCGCCAGCTCCAATATTGGGAGTAGCCGAGGATCGACGTCGCTGTGGCGAAGGCACCGGGCTCCACCTCCTTCAGCCACAACATGTGGCGGCCGTAGTTGAAGCCAAGCGGCAGGCGCGGCGAAAAGGTCTCGGCAAAATCCGGAATGCGGCGGTCGATCTGCGCGGCGATTTCAGCTGGCGGTTCCTGCTCGTAATCGAGGATCGGATGCGTCAGCGCGGCTTCGTCGATCAACGCGAAGGTGCAGCCATGGCCGGATACCATCAGCCCTTCCACGCCATGCGTATCGACGGCGTCATCAATGGCGCGAGCCGCCCAGTCGTGCAGCGTTGCCTCGTCGAGGACGCTGAAGCGGCCTTTGCGGATCCAGCTCGGCTGGGTGCGGCGCTCGTCTAGGATCTGTCCGTTCTGGGCGAAGACGAACAGCTTCGAATTGGTCTTGCCGAAATCGAGGACCGCGATGTTCACTGGGCGCCTCCTGAGGAAGCGGCGATCCTCACCGTGACGCCGGCATCTTCGAGCATGCGGGCATCTGTCTCGGACAGGCCGTCATCGGTGACCAGCGTGCCGATCCGCGACAGCGGCAGCGCCACATTGCGCGCGTGGATCGACAGTTTTCGGCTGTCGGCCAGCACGACGATCTGGTCGGCGCAGAGGCTGAGCTCGACGATCGAGCGGACCAGCAGCGGGTGTGATTCCAGAAGGCCTTCCTGGCCGATGCCTTGCGCGCCGAGAAAAAACTTCGAGGCGTAGAACGGCACCGTCTGCGTCAGCGAATGGATGATGCCCGGCTCGCGGTGAAGGTCGCCGCCGGCAACCGTCAGACTGCAATGGCCGTGATCGCTGAGATAGGCCGCGAGCGGCATCGAGTTGGTGTAAAGCCGGATATTGCGGTCGGCGAGCTTGACGCCGAGATGGAAGCAGGTCGAACCGCCATGCACGATGACCGCGTCGCCGTCGCGCACCATGGTGGCGGCGAGAGCCGCGATCTGCCGCTTGGCCTCGACGGCAAGGTCGCGGTTCTCGTCATAGGGCCTGGCATAGGCGACGCCGGCTTGCGAAGCGCCATCGAGCGCCGAGATGCCGCCATAGACCTTGCGCGCTTCGCCGGCCTCATCGATCTTGTCGATGTCGCGCCGCACCGTCGCCGCCGACACGCCAAGCCGCTCCTGCAGCTCGCGCACCGATGCGAAAGGCCGGTCCCGCAAAAGCTCGACGATCTGACGCTGGCGGCCGGAGTCGCTCAACCCTTACCTCCCAATGCGCTTGCCTCCCAAGCCACTGCACGGCATTGCCATTTTGCACGGCAATTGGTGCAACTTACTCAACGGCCCTCGGATTGCAAGTCTGATTTGACGCGATAACATCACTGTTGACGTAACTTACTCGCATCTGCGATACCAGCGTCGGTCTTCGTCCCGGCGACAGGGCGTCCAAAGCCGTGGCCACGCGGCCGGTTTGTGGAGGATTTCGATGACGATCAGTGCGGATGCGCAGGAATTGGCAGCGCTGCGGTCGCTTTCCGCCGAGATCGGCAGCGACCCGCATCTGACCCAGGCCGCCGGCGGCAACACCTCGCTAAAAGCCGGTGACACGCTCTGGATCAAGGCCTCCGGCACCTGGCTGAAGGACGCGCTCACCGCGGACATCATGGTGCCGGTCAGCATTCCGCCATTGCTCGACGCCATCGAACGACGCGAGCCGACCGCCGAACAGCCACAGGCCTTCGCTATCGGCGCCCTCAATCCGTGCGGCTTGCGCCCCTCGATCGAGACCACCGTACATGCGCTGATGCCGCAGCGCATCGTTCTGCATGTCCACTGCGTCGAGACCATTTCGCTGGCCGTGCAGGCCGACTGCGAGGCCGAGGCCGCCAGGCGGCTCGACGGCCACCAATGGGCGTATGTTCCCTATCGCCGGCCGGGACTGCCGCTCGCCCAGGGCATCGCCGAGCGCCTTCGGCCAGGCGTGGATATCCTGATCCTCGGCAACCACGGCCTGGTCGTTGCAGCCGACACCGTCGCTGAGGCAGGCATGCTGCTGCGCAGCGTAACCCGGCTGTTGTCACGGCCGCCGCGCCAGGTAACTGAGCCGGACACCGCGGCATTGATGGCGCGCGCCGGCGACAGCGACTACAGATTGCCGGCGGATGTCGAGGCGCACGCGGTGGCGATCGACCCCGAAAGCTGCCGCATGGCTTCGGGTGGCAGCCTCTACCCCGACCACGTCATCTTTCTCGGCAAGGGCTCGGTCGTGGCGAGACCGGGCGAGGGTGTGAAGCGCGTCATCGAGCGCTGCGGCGCCGCACCCGCGGCGATCCTGTTTCCCGGGCTCGGGGTGCTGATGCGCGGCGACGCGGGTGCCGGTGCCGACGCCATGCAGCGCTGCCTCGCCGACGTGACAGCGCGGGTCGATGTCGCGGCGAAGCTTAATTATCTGACAGCGGCAGAGAATGACGAACTGATCAACTGGGACGCCGAAAAATATCGCCAGAAACTCAATGCCGGAGGCAGCTGACATGCCGCATTCGTCTGGCCCGCTTGCCATCGGCATCGACATCGGTACATCCGGCGCGCGCGCCGTCGCCATGCGCCCGGACTTTTCCATTGCCGCGCATTCCGCTATTGCCCTCGAGCGATTTGGGCTGAACGGCCGCGACCCCGCCATCTGGTGGGAGGCCGTCGGCGCGACGCTGGCGGAACTGCTCAAATGTATCGATCGCGCGGCAGTGCGCTCGATCGCCGTCGACGGAACGTCGGGCACGCTGCTGCCGGTCGACGGCGCCGGGCGACCGCTGGCCGAACCGCTGATGTACAACGACAAGGTCGCTGACGACACTATTCTGACTGAAATAGCCCGCGCGGCACCGGCAACGAGCGCTGCACTCGGGGCGACGTCCGGTCTCGCCAAGGCGCTGTCTTTCCAGCACCTGCCCGGCGTCGCCGCTGTGCTGCACCAGGCCGACTGGATCGCCGGACAGTTCTCCGGCCGCTTCGATGGCAGCGACGAAAACAACGCATTGAAAACCGGCTACGATGTCGAAACCCGCCGCTGGCCGGACTGGATCGCGGCCACCGGAATGCGCATGGAATTGCTGCCTGGCGTCGTGCGGCCGGGCGATGTCACGGGTACGCTCACCGCCAGCGCCGCGAAAATGTTCGGCCTGTCGCGTGACGTGGTCGTGGTCGCCGGCACCACCGATGGCTGTGCGTCGTTCCTGGCAACCGGCGCGACGGCGGCGGGCGACGGCGTCACTGCGCTCGGCTCATCGCTGACCATCAAGATTCTCTCCGACCGGCCGATCTCGGCGCCGCAATTCGGCATCTACAGCCATCGTCTGGGTGACACCTACCTGGCAGGCGGCGCCTCGAACTCCGGCGGCAAGGTTCTGGCCCAGCATTTCCCCGTCGCCCGCATTGTCGAACTCAGCAAAAAAATCGACCCGGCGACCGAGACCGGTCTCGACTATTACCCGCTGCCGGCGCCGGGCGAACGCTTCCCCATAGCCGATCCGGCCTTGCCGCCGCGCCTCGAGCCGCGGCCCGCCGACGACGCCGATTATTTGAAAGCGATGCTCGAGGGTATTGCGGCGATCGAAGCGCTCGGCTATCGCCGACTTGCCGAACTCGGCGCACCCCGGCTGACATCGGTCAGGAGCGTCGGCGGCGGAGCGGCCAATCCGGCCTGGACGGCAATCCGGCAGCGCAAGCTTGGCGTCGCTCTCGTGCCGGCTCTTTCGGAGGAGGCCGCCGCCGGCACGGCGCGGCTGGCGCTGATGGGCGCTAGGGCAGCGGGGCTTTTATGACGGCCAAGGCAATTCAGCACCTCGACGGCATCGCCGCGCTGGCCGAGCACTATCAGGTATTCCTGCTCGACCAATTTGGTGTGCTGCACGACGGCACCAGCGCCTATCCAGGCGCTGTCGAGGCCTTGTCGGCACTCAAGCGTGCCGGCAAGACCATCGTGCTGATCTCGAATTCCGGCAAGCGGGCGCAACCCAATGAGCGCCGCCTGCTGAAGCTCGGCTTCGAACCGGGAAGCTGGGATCACTTTGTCTCATCCGGCGAGGTGGCGTGGCGCTCCTTCCATCAAATGGCGGCATCCGGAGCCCTGCGCCCGCAGACAAAATGCCTGCTGATCCGCCGCGACAATGACCGTTCGGCTGTTGACGGCCTGCCCTTCGTGCTGGCCAAGGACGGCGACGATGCCGAACTGGTGCTGATTTCCGCCAGCGAGGGCGATCGCTACGACCTCGACCACTATCGCCGGCTTCTTGGTCCGGCGGCCGCGCGCCGGGTGCCATGCTTCTGCACCAATCCCGACAAGATCATGCTGACTGCCGTCGGCCCTCGCTTCGGCGCCGGCCGGCTCGCCGATCTCTATGAGAGCCTCGGCGGCAGCGTGGCGCGCATCGGCAAGCCCAATCCGCAGATATTCGAGGCAGCGCTGGCACTGGCGGGTCACCCGGAGCGCGACAGCGTGGTCTGCGTCGGCGACAGCGTCGAGCACGACATCGCCGGCGGCAACGGCGTCGGCGTCGCGACGACGCTGGTCCTATCGGGCATATTGGCGGGGGCGCCTGACCTGGACGACGTTTTCGCCGCGCTCAACGCCCGTCCCGACTACATCGCGGATAGCTTCAGGTTTCGTTGAGTTGTTAAGGCGAGATAAAGCTAATCGAGGTTGAAACACCCGATCACCGGCACGTGGTCCGAGGGTCGTTCCCAGCCGCGTGCCGGCCGCAGGATTTCATAGCCGGCAAAATGCGGCACCAGGTTTGGCGACGACCAGATATGGTCGAGGCGGCGGCCGCGATTTGAGGCCTGCCAATCCTGGGCGCGATAGCTCCACCAGGTGTAGAGTTTCTCCTCGTAAGGCACATTGAGCCGCATCAGGTCGACCCAGTTGCCGGAGAGCCGCATCGCCTCGAAATTTTCCGTCTCGACCGGCGTATGGCTGACGACGTTGAGGAGCTGCTTGTGCGACCAGACATCGTGCTCGAGCGGCGCGATGTTGAGGTCGCCGACCAGGATCGAGCCGGAGTGCTCGTCATGCTCGGCCCGCACGGCGTTCATCTCGGCAACGAAATCGAGCTTGTGTTTGAACTTTCGGTTGACGGCCGGGTCGGGCTCATCGCCGCCGGCCGGAACGTAGAAATTGTGCAGCAGGATCGTTTTGCCGCCGGCCTTGACGGTGACCGACAGATGCCGGCTGTCGTCGATCTCGCAGAAGCGGCGCTTTTCGACCACCTCGATCGGGCGGCGCGCTATGGTCGCAACGCCGTGATAGCCCTTCTGGCCATGGAAGGCGATGTGCTCGTAGCCGAGCTTGCGGAACGCCTTCTCCGGAAACAATTCGTCCGGAACCTTGGTTTCCTGCAGGCAGAGCACGTCCGGCGCCTGCTCGACCAGCAGGCGCTCGACGATCGGCATGCGCAGTCGAACGGAGTTGATGTTCCAGGTAGCGACGGAAAACGGCATGTGGGGTTCCGGACAACGCAAGATCCGCCGGATGGCTCCGACGGAAGTCAATCGCGGAAACTACTGCCAGCCGCGCACCGCAAAAACAAGCCGCCCGCACCAACGCGCAAAAGCCATCCCGCAGCAGTAGAAAGTTACCGCGTCTTGGTGTTCAGCTCGCGGTTCGCCGTATAATCGATGGCGAAGGTGTCGGGGGCGAAGCTGACGCCCTCCTTGGTGTTGAAGATCATCACCGTTGTGTCCTTGCCTTGCGCATCGGTGATGGTCCACTGCCGCAATTCATAGGATTTCGGATCGAACATCATGGTGATCTTCGAATTGCCGAACACCGATTTGTCGGCAAGCTGGATGGTGGTGAGATCGTTTTCTTCCTTGACGCTTCTGACGCGTCCGCCCGAGAGATCGATCTTGTCGTCGAGCAGCAGCTTCAGCGGCGTCTTCGACAGCGGATAGAGGTCGGAGGTCCGCAGTTTCTTGTTGAGGATGACCACCGACTTGCCGTCGGAAATCACCCTGAAATTCGAGGCGCCGTCATAATTGAAGCGGATCTTGCCCGGCCGTTCCAGAAAGAACTTGCCGCCGGTCTGCTCGCCCTTGGGCCCGAACTGCACGAACTCGCCGCTCATCGATTTGACCGAGGAGAAATGATCGGCGATCTTCTGCGCCGTCGCCGGAACCGCTGCTTGCGCCGACGCCAGCAGCTGGAAGCCGGGCACGACATTGGCGGCCGCCGCACCGGCCAGGACCAGACCGAGGCCGAGCACCTGCCGGCGGGTTGGGGCGAAATCCCTTTTGGGGGCGAGAGTTGCGTTTTTCATGCCGGTCACCATCATCTGATTGCTTGCTCGTTATATTGGTCTGGCCCCCCAGTTGGGCTTAAGTTTGGCGGGCCGCACGGCGCTCATCGTTGCAACGCGCCAAAAGGTTCAAAGTTGCCGGCGCGGATGTGCTCTAGAACTTGTCGTCCTCCGTCGGCACCAGGATTTCGCGTTTTCCGGCATGGTTGGCCGGGCCGACAATGCCTTCCTTCTCCATCTTCTCGATGATCGAGGCGGCGCGGTTGTAGCCAATGCCGAGCCGGCGCTGGATGTAGCTGGTCGAGGCCTTGCCGTCGCGCAGCACCACCGCAACCGCCTGGTCGTAGGGATCGTCGGAATCCTCGAAATTACCGCCGTCGCCGCCGCCACTGCCTTTGCCCGTCGGCTCGTCGTCATCCTTGTCGTCGTCCTCGGTGATGGCGTCGAGATATTCCGGCACGCCCTGCAGCTTCAGATGCGCGACGATCTTCTCCACCTCGTCGTCGGAGACGAAGGGACCGTGCACGCGCTGGATGCGGCCGCCGCCGGCCATGTAGAGCATATCGCCCATGCCGAGCAGCTGTTCGGCGCCCTGCTCGCCCAGGATGGTGCGGCTGTCGATCTTCGATGTCACCTGGAACGAGATACGGGTCGGGAAATTCGCCTTGATGGTGCCGGTGATGACGTCGACCGACGGCCGCTGCGTTGCCATAATGACATGGATGCCGGCGGCGCGCGCCATCTGCGCCAGGCGCTGCACCGCGCCTTCGATGTCCTTGCCGGCGACCATCATCAAATCGGCCATCTCGTCGATGATGACGACGATGTAGGGCATCGGCTCCAGGTCGAGGTTCTCCGTCTCGTAGATCGCTTCGCCGGTCTGGCGGTCGAAGCCGGTCTGCACGGTGCGGGAGATCCTTTCGCCCTTTTTCTCGGCCTGCTGCACGCGGGCGTTGAAACCGTCGATGTTGCGAACGCCGACCTTCGACATCTTGCGGTAGCGGTCCTCCATCTCGCGCACGGTCCATTTCAGCGCCACCACCGCCTTCTTCGGATCGGTGACCACCGGCGTCAGAAGATGCGGGATGCCGTCATAGACCGAGAGTTCCAGCATCTTTGGATCGATCATGATCAGCCGGCAGTCCTGCGGCGTCAGCCGATAGAGCAGCGACAGGATCATGGTGTTGATGGCGACGGACTTGCCCGAGCCGGTGGTGCCGGCGACCAGCACGTGCGGCATTTTGGCGATGTCGACGATCACCGCCTCGCCATTGATGGTCTTGCCCAGCGCCAGCGCCAGCTTGGCCTTGGTGGTCTCGAAATCGCGGCTGGCCATGATCTCGCGCAAATAGACGGTCTCGCGCCTGGCGTTCGGCAATTCGATGCCGATGGCATTGCGGCCCGGCACCACGGCGACACGGCAGGCGATGGCGCTCATCGAGCGGGCGATGTCGTCGGACAGGCCGATGACCCGCGACGATTTGATGCCGGGCGCCGGTTCCAACTCGTAGAGCGTGACGACCGGACCCGGACGCACATGGATGATTTCGCCTTTGACGCCGAAATCCTCCAGCACGCCCTCGAGCAGGCGGGCGTTCTGCTCCAGCGCGTCCTTGGACAGGCTTGCGTCGCGCACCACGTTCTTCGGTTCCGACAGGAAATGCAGCGACGGCATCTCGAATTTCTCCGAGCCGATCAGCGACGTCTGCGCCTCGCGCTGGACGCGGGCGCCTGGTGCCGGCCCCGGCGCCGGCGCCGCGACGCGCGTCGCCGCGGCGGAGCGGAAGTTCTGCACCTTTGCCGTCGGCGCGGCGCGGCGCTGGCCGGCCGGCTCGGGCGCGAAATCCATGTCGTCATTGTCGTCGTTGTCGAAGACGTCGGCATCGTCGGGGTCGATCGAGGCACTGCGGTCGTTGACCATGGCGGCGAAGAATTCCGGCTCGACGCGGGCGCGCCCGCCCGGGCTCATCCGCGCCTCGGCGAACTCGGCCGATTCGACCCGTTCGGCCGCCCGCCGCCAAGCGCTGGGGCGCGGTTCCATCTCCGGTTCGAAATCGTCGCGCTCGCGCCGACGCGCGGCGCGGCGGCGCAGGTAGGCCCGCAGCGACAGCCACCAGTGGGTGATGGCGCCAAGCGCCAATATGCCTTCGTCGCCCTCGTCCTCTTCATTGTCGAAAAGCAGGTCGTCCTGCGGATCGGGCACTGCAGGCTGTTCGAGGACGGCAAAGCCGTTCTTGCGCGAAATCAGCGCCGAGCCATACAAGAATACCCACAGCGCCGGCGCTGCCAGGAGCACGGCGAGCACGCTGGCGACGAGGCCGGTCGGATAGCCGCCGATGATGAGGCCTGGAATATTGAGCACCATATCGCCGAATACGCCGCCGAGGCCGGTCGGCAGCGGCCAGGTCTTGGGCGGCACCACGCAGCCGGCAATTGCCGCGCCAAGCAGCGAAAACGCGAACCAGGCCAGCGCCCGTTTCGGCAGCCTGTCGACGCCGCGCGCGGTAAACAGCAGAAATCCCCAGATCACCGCCGGCACCAGCGCCGCAACGGCGGCAAGCCCGAAGAACTGCATGGCGATGTCGGAAAAGACGGCGCCCGCATAACCCATTGCATTGGTGACGATATTATCGGTGGCGTGCGAAAAGCTCGGATCGGCGACGTTCCAGGTGGCAAGGGCGGCGACGCCGAAGCCAACCAGAGCAAACAGCCCGGCACCGACCAGCCGCCCGACCTGGCGCCTCGCGAACGCCCGGATGCCGTGCCCCGTATCGGCCAGCGCAAGCGGTGCTGAAGCCCCTGAACGCATGCTCTTCCTCGTCTGTCGTTGCCCGGCCGGGCGCGGACGCGCAACACGGCAGATTCGGCTGTCAGACTAGCGGCGGGAAGGTTAAGGGCGCATTAACCATGGGCAATCTGCGTCACCGGAACGGGCGACCGCCACCACAGTTCGGAACCGCTGCGGCCGATGTTTCACGCCGCCGGCGGATCGAGCACCTTGATCAAGCGACCGCGATCGAGCCATCACGGCCATCCGCGCGCAAAAAAGAGGCCCGGAAGGTTTCCGGGCCTCAAGGCGTGAGTCCTTTCGGGAGCGTCACGACGGGATCTTCCCGGCACCGGCAAAACGCCGATGCCGGCCAATGCCTTTACGCCACCACTTCGCCGTGCTGGCTGATGTCGAGGCCTTCGACCTCTTCCTGGGTGGAAGGACGCAGGCCGACCAGCGCCTTGACGATGTAGAGGATCACGAAACTCGCGATCGCCGTCCACAGGATGGTGAAGACGATACCGTAGAGCTGCTTGCCGACGGAGGCGCCTGAGCCGAGGCTGTTGATCGCCGGATCGGCGAGCACGCCGGTCAGCAATGCGCCGATGATGCCGCCGATGCCGTGCACGCCGAATGCATCGAGCGAGTCGTCATAGCCGAACGCGTGCTTGAGCTTGACGGCCGAGACGTAGCACAGCACGCCGGCGACGATGCCGACGATGAAGGCGCCGGTCGGATTGACGAAGCCGGAAGCCGGCGTCACCGCGACCAGGCCAGCGACGGCGCCCGAGATGATGCCGAGAACGCTCGGCTTCTTGGCGACGATCCATTCGGCGAACATCCAGGCGAGCGCCGCAGCGGCAGCGGCAACCTGGGTGTTCAGCATCGCGGCACCGGCAAGGCCGTCGGCGGCCAGTTCCGAACCGGCGTTGAAGCCGAACCAGCCGACCCACAGCAGCGAAGCACCGATTACGGAGTAGACGAGGTTGTGCGGCGCCATGTTGGTGGTGCCGTAGCCTTCACGCTTGCCGAGAACCAGCGCGCAGACCAGGCCGGCAACACCGGCATTGATATGAACGACAGTGCCGCCGGCGAAATCGAGAACGCCGGCTGTGCCGAGGAAGCCGCCGCCCCACACCCAGTGCGCGATCGGGGCATAGACCACCAGCAGCCACGCCCCCATGAAGATGAGCAGCGCCGAGAACTTCATGCGTTCGGCGAAGGCGCCGGCAATCAGCGCCGGCGTGATGATGGCGAAGGTCATCTGGAACATCGAGAAGACGAACTCAGGGATGTTCGCCACGCCCGGCAGCCACAGCGACGAGGTGGTGATGCCGTTGTGGAAGAACTTCGAGAAGCCGCCGAGATAGGCATTCATGCCGCCGCCATCCGAGAAGGCCAGCGAGTAGCCGAACATGAACCACAGCACCGTCACCAGGCAGGTGATGGCAAAGCTCTGCATGATGGTGGCGAGCACGTTCTTCTTGCGCACCATGCCGCCATAAAACAGCGCCAGGCCCGGTATGGTCATCATCAGCACCAGCGCCGTCGAGGTCAGCATCCAAGCGGTGTTGCCGGTGTCGAGCGCGGGCGCTGGGGCAGCCGGTGCTGCCGGTGCCGCTTCCTGCGCGAACGCAGCAACCGTGCCCAGTGCAGCGAGAGCGAGCGAGCCCAAAACGGCCGCGCGTCCCGTTATCTTCAAGGTGGAAGGAATATTCATTGAACTCTCCATTGGAATACGTATCGGCGGCTCAAAGCGCGTCGGTGTCTGTTTCGCCGGTGCGAATGCGCACCGCCTGGTCGATGCCGAAAACGAAGATCTTGCCGTCGCCGATCTGGCCGGTCTTGGCCGCGGCGGTGATGGCCTCGACGGCCTTGTCGACCATGTCGACAGCGACCGCGACTTCGATCTTGATCTTCGGCAGGAAGCTGACCGCGTATTCCGCCCCGCGATAGATTTCCGTGTGCCCCTTCTGGCGTCCGTAGCCTTTTACTTCGGTGACGGTCAGGCCCTGGATGCCGACCGCGGTGAGCGCCTCGCGCACCTCGTCGAGCTTGAACGGCTTTATGATTGCCATCACGATCTTCATAAGGTTTCACCCTTTGCTGTTGCGGGTCCCCGCGTTTTGCACGACTTCGCCGATCCCCATGAGAGCCGGAGAGTGCCCGCTAGGATTCAAGCTCCGTGCCAATTGCCGAAGCAGGGTGTTAAGCTCTTGTTAAACAACGAAATCGGGAAGGTTTGCCGACTGCCTGTTCACAGTCGCGGCAGTGCATATGATTAAAAAATAGGCAAATTTCGAAAAATGCCTACTCCGCAGGCGGCCGCTTCAGCCGGATGAGTCCTTCTTGGGCAACCGAGGCGATCAACGTGCCGTCGCGCGCAAACAGCGAGCCGCGGGTAAAGCCTCGCGATCCTTGCGTCGACGGGCTGTCTTGCGTGTACAGCATCCAGTCGTCGAGCGGGTGGCTGCGGTGGAACCACATGGCATGGTCGAGGCTGGCCGCCTGGATATCGCGATCGAAAATGGCGCGGCCATGGGCAAAGGTCGAGGTGTCGAGCAGCGTCATGTCGGAGAGGTAAGCGAGCACGGCCGCCTGCGTGGCGCGGTCGGCCGGCACCGGGCCGGTGGTGCGGATCCAGATGTTCTGCTTCGGCTCGAGCTTTTCCCGGCTGGTATAATGCTTCAGCATCACCGGCTTCATCTCGATCGGCCGGTCGCGCTCCCAATAGCGCTTGATGCCCTCGGGCACCGCTTCGCCGAACTTGCCCAGCAACTCGCGTTGCGACAGCAACGTGTCGGGCGCCGGCACGTCCTGCGGCATCGGCACCTGATGTTCCAGGCCGACCTCATCCTGCTGGAACGAGGCTTCCAGCGAAAAGATCGCCTGGCCGTGCTGGATAGCGACGACGCGGCGCGTGGTGAAGGAGCCGCCGTCACGGATGCGGTCGACCTCGTAGATGATCGGCACCTTGGTGTCGCCCGGCCGCATGAAATAGCCATGCAGCGAATGCACATGGCGCTCGGGCTCGACCGTTCGCTGCGCGGCGACCAGCGCCTGGGCGATGGTCTGGCCGCCGAAGATGCGCTGCCAGTCGAGCTTGGGGCTGCGACCACGATACAGGTTGTGTTCCAGCTGCTCGAGGTCGAGAATGCCGAGAAGCTCGTCCATGGCTGCCGTCATCTTGACCTCGCCGCAAAATTACCATGGCGGTTTCCGACAGGAACAGCGGGCAGTCAAGGGCGGAAAGCCCGGCGACGGTCAGGCTGCGAAAGGAATTGCCATGGTGGACCGCAAGAATTCGCTCGACGTTCTTGTCGCCGGCGCCGGCTATGTCGGCCTGGCCGCCGCCGTATCGCTGAAGCAGGCGCGGCCGAGCCTTGCCGTTGCCGTCGTCGATGCAGCACCCGCCGGGGTCTGGCGGAAGGACGGCCGCGCCTCGGCGATTGCCGCCGCCGCGTGCCGCATGCTCGACCAGCTCGGCGTCTGGAACGAGATCGCGCCGGAGGCGCAGGCGATCACCGAAATGATCGTCACCGATTCGCGCACATCCGATCCGGTCCGCCCGGTGTTCCTCACTTTCGATGGCGAGGTCGCGCCCGGCGAACCCTTCGCGCATATGGTCGCCAACAAGGATTTGAACGGCGCCTTGCGCCGGCGCGCCGAACAACTCGGCATCGGCATCATCGAAGGCGTCGCCGTCAGCGCCTTCGACATCAACGGTGCCGGCATCACCGTGCATCTTGCCGATGGCGCGACGCTGAAAGCGCGGCTGCTGGTCGCCGCCGACGGCGTCAACTCGAAGCTGCGCGACATGGCCGGCATCAAGACGGTGAAATGGGAGTATGGGCAGTCCGGCATCGTCTGCACGGTGGCGCATGAGCGGCCGCACAACGGCCGCGCCGAAGAGCATTTCCTTCCCGCAGGCCCGTTTGCCACGCTGCCGCTCAAGCCGGGCAAGGACGGCACCAACCGCTCGTCGATCGTCTGGGTCGAACGGTCGCAGGATGCCGACAAGCTGGTCAGTGGCGACACCCTGGTCCTGGAATATGAGCTCGAGCAGCGCTTTGGCCTGAAACTCGGCGAAATCCATATCGCCGACAAGCCGCGTGCCTGGCCGCTTGGGCTGATCATTGCGCGCGCCTTCGTCGCGCCGCGCATCGCCTTGGCCGGCGACGCCGCCCACGGCATCCACCCGATCGCCGGCCAGGGCCTGAATCTCGGCTTCAAGGACGTGGCGGCGCTGGCCGAAGTGGTGGTTGAGGCCGACCGGCTCGGCCAGGACATCGGCGCGCTGGACGTGCTTGAGCGCTACCAGCAATGGCGGCGTTTCGACACGGTGCAGATGGGCATCACCACCGATGTGCTGAACCGGCTGTTTTCCAACGATTTCGGCCCGCTGCGCACTTTGCGCGACATCGGCCTCGGCCTTGTCCAGCGCATGCCGCGGCTGAAGGGGTTCTTCATCCGCCAGGCGTCGGGTCTGTCCGGCGACACGCCGAAACTGTTGAAGGGTGAGGCGATCTAGGCCCGGCAAGCGCGCGCGTTTTACTGGCGTTCGGTCAGTTGACCTCAAAGCCTAGCTTCTGGCGCAGCCGGAGCATGCGCTGGTCGGGAATCGGCAGGTTTTGTCCACCAGCTTCCGCCGCACGGCTGACCATTCGCAGCAGATCGTTCCTTTCAGCTGCGTCGAGCCGTTCGCGCAGGAACGGTGCCAGCTTGTCGATGACGACCGTGGCGTCGTCGATTTGCGATGCCGCCCATTTGGCGTAGATCACGGCTTCACCGGTCTGCTTTTTGTCCGCGATCCGAGATCACCGATCGAATGTCGGCTTCGCGTTGCGGCAGCACAGGACCATGCTCGGAAACAATCGCGGTGATCAGCGTCGCGGCGGCGACGACCGGATCGTCGATCGCCGTCAGCGGCGAGAGCGCCGCCTGCTTGCGCAGCTTCTTGCGGCGGATATTGCCCTGGACGCGGCCAACGACGTCGGCAACCTCACGCGCCGCGTCGTTCATGATCTTCAGCCGGTACCACCAGAACGCCGCTGCGCCCAGCAGGCCGATTGCAGCAATCAATATATGCATACCCCAAGATCCCCAATCTCGGGCGACGATAGGAAAAGTATTGCTTCGCTTCAACACGCAAAAGTTGCATCGATCGAAGAAAACGAAAGCCTGCGCCAGTCATCGGCCGCCATCACTGTGCCAAGGATCCTATCGGGACATCCCTACGACCCCGGTACGTTGTAGATCGCCCGCACCTCGATCGTGCCGATTTCGGCCAGCGGGATTCCGCCGGCGATCTCCAGCGCCTCGTCGAGATCCCCGGCCTCGATCATGACGAAACCGAGCAACTGCTCCTTGGTCTCGGCGAAGGGGCCGTCAGTGACCAGCCGCTTGCCCTGGCGCCGGCGCACGGTCTTCGATGTCTTCACCGATTGCAGCGCCTGCGCGATGATCAGGCGGCCGCTTTGCGCCACCGACCTGTCATAGGCCAGCGAATCGGCGTCGAGCTTGGCCAGCCTCGCAGGCGTCATTGCGTAGAGATCTTTTTCTTCACCGTAGACCAGGCAAACGTATCTCATCTTTACCTCCATTCCTGAGTTGGACCGTAGGACGAGGCTACGGAAACATTGGCCGGGCCTTTGGTCGCTGCATAATCGAGAAAGGACACCGCAATGCCGATAATGGCAATCGCCGCAAGCAGCCGGCCGAAGCCGGAGGGCGGCAGGCGCGACCAGTCGGCTTGTTGTTCACCGGCCATGTGGCTGGTGCTTGTCCAGTGAGCAGAAAACAGATTGTTCATGTGGTCCTCCATCCGGCCACCAATTCCATGGCCGCCCGCAGGACGGCCGGGACAGATGGAAGTCGACATTTTTGCACGCGTATTTTTTCAATTTTTTTTCGCTCGAACATGGTGTGTCACGCTGCCGCCGATACGAAAGCGTGGGTGGCCTTCGCTCCGGCGCGCGCTATAGTCGACCGGACGCCGACTACGGGCTCAATCACGACAATCAAGGAGGAATTGATGGACCGCACCGCCAACGCCGTTTGGAAAGGCAGTTTCAAGGAAGGCAAAGGCACGCTCGATACCCAGAGCGGGACGCTGAAAGGCACGCCCTATTCTGCCAAGATGCGTTTCGAGGACGAGAGCGGCAAATCCGGCACCAACCCGGAAGAGCTGATCGCCGCCGCCCATGCCGGCTGCTTTGCCATGCAACTTGCGCATCTTCTTGCCGAGAACGGCACTCCGGCTACCGAGCTCGACGCCAAGGCCGTGGTGACACTGGTCCCCGGCACCGGCATCACCGGCAGCGCGATCACGCTGGTCGGCAAGGTACCGGGCATCGATGCCGCCAAATTCCAGGAACTAGCCGAAAAAGCCAAGGGCGGATGCCCGGTCTCGAAGGCGCTCGGCGCCATCAAGGTATCGCTCGACGCCAGACTTGGCTGACGGGCGAGGTTCGGGGCAATCGCTTCAGACAGATGGACCCAATTGTCTTGGACGCCAATTGTTGAAGCGGACGCTGGCCCTCATTGCCCTGCCGGGCATTTCTCCCCGTATAGTTACGGGGAGAAAGAAGCTGGCCGCAGCCGCGGCACCCTTCTTGCAACGCTAACTATTGGGCGAAACCATCGATGAGAGCGTCCTCTCCCCGTCACCATCCGGGGAGAGGTCGCCGGTAGGGGCAGCGCTAGCCGATCGAAAGCGGCAACGAACATGTCACCTTGGGGGCGCTGTCCGCCAACGTCTCGAAAATCCTTATCGCCCATCGCCGGTCAGCGCATCGAGGCGGGCGCGCAATGCGGCGACCTCCTCCTCGAGGGCCTGCACGCGCGTCTCCAGATCCGAGGCCGGCGAGGACGATTGCAGGGGCGCTGCTGCAGTCGACAGTTGCACCGGCCCGCTGAGCAGATGGACATAGCGATCCTCGCGCTGGCCTGGGCCGCGATCGATCTGCTGCACTAGCGGCGGCCTTCGGCCGATCAGCAGATCGAGATTGCCGCGAAGCTCGTCGATCGACGGCAACCGCGCCAGGCGCTCGCTTCGCGCCAGCAATTCATAGGCCGTCTGCGGGCCGCGCAGCAACAACAGGCCGAGCAGCGCGATCTGCGCCGAGGTCAGGGAAAAGCGCTGCGCCACGACATGCTCATAGCGCTCGACGCGCGACGCGAACACCTGCCTGACGAGGCCCTTCTGCTCGAGCTGGCCAAGCGCCCGTCTGACCTCGGCAAGCTCGACCGACATTACCGGCTCGCGCGCCGTTTTCTGGTTGGCCGCCGCATGTGCCGCATTGAGCGTCAGCGGATAGACGTCCGGCGTCAGTTCCTTCTTCTCGATCAGGCAGCCGAGGACGCGCGCTTCGATGGGAGAGAGGATGGGAAGGTCGGAGTCGGTCATTAGATCGGCTATCCTTCTGAGGCCGGAGGGACAGCACCCCCCTCTGTCCTGCCGGACATCTCCCCCGCAAGGGGGGAGATCGGCAGCTTCAACGCTGTGCGTCCATTCTTGCAATGGTGGAGATTAGCGAAAGCCAAGATGACGGCCAATCTCCCCCCTTGCGGGGGAGATGTCCGGCAGGACAGAAGGGGGCGCGAAGGATCGCTACGGACAACACGATCGGCAAAGCCGATCACCCCCTATACCCGTCGCTCCACCATCATTTTCTTGATCTCGGCGATCGCCTTGGCCGGGTTGAGCCCCTTGGGGCAGGTCTGGGCGCAGTTCATGATGGTGTGGCAGCGATAGAGCCGGAACGGGTCTTCGAGATTGTCGAGCCGCTCGCCCGTCGCCTCGTCCCTGGAATCGATCAGCCAGCGATAGGCCTGCAGAAGCGTCGCCGGGCCGAGATAGCGATCGCCGTTCCACCAGTAGCTCGGGCAGGAGGTCGAGCAGCAGGCGCACAATATGCACTCGTACAGCCCGTCGAGCTTTTCGCGGTCCTCGTGGCTTTGCAGCCATTCCTTGGCCGGCTCGGGCGACACCGTCTTCAGCCACGGCTCGATCGAGGCGTGCTGGGCGTAGAAATTGGTGAGGTCGGGCACCAGGTCCTTGACCACTTGCATGTGCGGCAGCGGATAGACCTTGACCGCGCCGGAAATGTCGTCGCAGCCCTTGGTGCAGGCGAGCGTGTTCGACCCGTCGATGTTCATGGCGCAGGACCCGCAAATGCCTTCGCGGCAGGAGCGGCGCAGCGTCAGCGTCGGGTCGATCTTGTTCTTGATCCAGAGCAGCGCGTCGAGCACCATCGGCCCGCAATCGTCCATGTCGACGAAATATGTATCCATGCGCGGGTTCTCGTCATCGTCCGGCGACCAGCGGTAGATGCGGTATTCGCGCAGATTGGTGGCACCCTCCGGCTTCGGCCAGGTTTTTCCGGCCATGATCTTCGAGTTTTTCGGAAGCGTCAGTTCGACCATTACCTCAGGTCCTTTCGGATGACGAGCTTCAGCCCGGACCAGATCTCGTTCACGGCGGCGACCTTGACGTCGACGAGGTCGAGCTTCAGCGCCTCGGCGCGGATAACGTCCTCGGTGACGTCGGTCGGCACTTTCGACGCCTTTTTCGGCCAGGACACCCAGACCATGCCGTCGCGCTTGATCGCCGCTTCGACATCGGCGAGACGGTCCTCGATCTCTGCACGCTGTCTGGTGAAGGCGTGAACGGCATCGTATTTCAATGCAGCGTTTGAAATCTTCGACCAGTCGGCCAGCCGGTCGACATGGGCGAAATCGACGGCCTCGGCCAGATCGTCGAGTTCAGGCGGCAAGGCGATGAAGGCGGCAATCATCCCGTCCTTCAGGCCGAGCTTGGCCGGAAGGGGCGTGCCGGAATATCCTGCAACCGCCAGCGCCACCATCAATACACCCTGGCCTTCGGCGCAATCTTGGCCGGATTGATGCCGCCATCTGCCTCCTTGAGCAGCGTCTCGGTGTGCACCGGCCGGTAGCTGAGCGCCACCTCGCCGGCCTCGTTGAGCCGGGCCAGCGTATGCTTGCGCCAGTTGGCGTCGTCGCGGGCCGAAAAGTCCTCCCGCGCGTGCGCGCCGCGGCTTTCCTTGCGCGCCTCGGCGCCGTAGACGGTGGTGATGGCGTTGGCCATCAGATTTTCCAGCTCCAGCGTCTCGACCAGGTCGGAGTTCCAGATCATCGAGCGGTCAAACACCTTGACGTCCTTGAGCTCGCCCCAAAGCTGCGAAATGCGCCTGCAGCCGCTTTCCAGCGATTCCTGGGTGCGGAACACCGCCGCGTCCTCCTGCATCGCCTTCTGCATTTTTTCGCGCAAAACCGCTGTCGGCGTCGAGCCGTTGGCGTGACGCAGCCGGTCGAAGCGGTCCATGATCTTTTCGACGGCGGCCTCGTTGGGCGAAGGGATCGCCGATGTCCGGTCGATCACCTGGCCGGCCCGGATTGCCGCCGCACGGCCGAACACCACCAGGTCGATCAGCGAGTTCGAGCCCAGCCGGTTGGCGCCGTGCACCGAGGCGCAGCCGGCCTCGCCGACCGCCATCAGCCCGGGCGACACCTGGTCCGGGTTCAAGGCAGTAGGGTTGAGCACTTCGCCCCAGTAATTGGTCGGCACGCCGCCCATATTGTAATGGACCGTCGGCAGCACCGGGATCGGCTCCTTGGTCAGGTCGACGCCGGCAAAGATCTTTGCCGATTCCGAAATACCCGGGAGCCTCTCGTGCAGAACGGCCGGGTCGAGATGGTCGAGGTGCAGGAAGATATGATCCTTGTTCGGGCCGACGCCGCGGCCCTCCCTGATCTCCAGCGTCATACAGCGCGAGACCACGTCGCGCGAAGCCAGATCCTTGGCTGACGGCGCGTAGCGTTCCATGAAGCGCTCGCCCTCGGAATTGACGAGATAGCCGCCCTCACCGCGCGCGCCCTCGGTGATCAGGCAGCCGGCGCCGTAGATGCCCGTCGGGTGGAACTGCACGAATTCCATGTCCTGCAGCGGCAGCCCTGCGCGTGCGGCCATGCCGCCGCCATCGCCGGTGCAGGTATGCGCCGAGGTGGCCGAGAAATAAGCGCGGCCATAGCCGCCGGTCGCCAGCACCACCATTTTCGCCGAAAAGCGGTGGATGGTGCCGTCGTCGAGGTTCCAGGCGACGACGCCGGTGCAGGTGCCGTCCGGCTCCATGATCAGGTCGAGCGCGAAATACTCGATGAAGAACTGCGCATTGTGCTTCAGCGACTGGCCGTAGAGCGTGTGCAGCATGGCGTGGCCGGTGCGGTCGGCGGCCGCGCAGGTGCGCTGCACCGGCGGCCCCTCGCCGAAATTCATCATCATGCCGCCGAACGGCCGCTGGTAGATTTTCCCGTCCTCGGTGCGGCTGAAGGGGACGCCGTAATGCTCGAGCTCGTAGACTGCCGCCGGCGCTTCGCGCACCATGTATTCCTGCGCGTCGGTGTCGCCCAGCCAATCCGAGCCTTTGACGGTATCGAAGAGATGCCACTGCCAGTTGTCGGGACCCATATTGGCGAGCGAGGCGGCAATGCCGCCCTGCGCCGCAACCGTATGCGAGCGCGTCGGGAACACCTTGGTGATGCAGGCGGTGCGCAGGCCCTGCTCGGCCATGCCAAGCGTGGCCCGCAGGCCGGCGCCGCCGGCGCCGACGACCACGACGTCGAATTTGTGGTCGACATAGCTATAGGCGGAAGCCGTGTTGGCGTTCTTCGCGTCCTTGGCCAAAACTCAGCCTCCAAATGCCAGTTTAAGCAGGGCGAAGACCGAAGCGACGCCGACGACTACGGGAAAGAATGTGTTGAGGGCGAGCAGCGCCAGCCTGGCGCCTTCGCCATGCACATAGTCTTCGATGATTGCCTGCATGCCGAGCCGCATGTGGTAGAGCACCGACAGCAGCACCAGCGCCAGCACCAGTGCCACGAACGGATTGGCAAGTGCGGCGCGCACCTCGACATAGCTGGCGCCGTTGAGTGCGATCAGGAAGCCGACGAAGAACAGGACCAGCGGGATGTTGGAGATCGCCGTCAGCCGCTGGCGCCAGAAATGGCCGGTGCCCTCGCGGGCGGAACCGAGGCCGCGGACCTTGGCCAGCGGCGTGCGCATGTCGGTGTTTTTGCCGCTCATGTCAGGCTCCCCGGGCCATGTAGCCGGCGATCCAGATCAGCAGCGTCAGCGTGACCGAGCCGGCCAGCGTCGCCCAGGCGATCCTCGACGCGGTATGCTTTTCCAGCCCTGCCCCAGTGTCCCAGATCAGATGGCGCACACCGCCCAGCATGTGGTGCATCAGCGCCCAGCTGTAGCCGAACAGCACCAGCCTTCCCAGCCACGAGCCGAAGGCCCAGTTGACGGCATTGAAGGTCGCCTCCGAACTCGCCGCCGCCATCAGCCACAGCGCGACCAGCAGCGTGCCGAAATAGAGCGCCCCGCCGGTGATGCGGTGGACGATCGACATCGTCATGGTGATCGGCGGCCGATAGACGGTCAGGTGCGGCGAAAGCGGCCGTTCACGTCTGGCAAATTCGCGGGTGGCTGGTGATTTGCTCATGGCTCCCCCAGTTCGGCGTCTCTGGAGCCTCAGGTGGGAATGCGGCATTGCCGCTTCCGGTTGCGACTTCGGACAGCCGGTTTCTAATGCTCTTTTTGCACCGCGTCAAAGCCGGAAAACCGTTTCGAAAACGTAATTTAGTCTGATGAAAGCGGCGCTTTCAGCTTCAATCGATTAGGACTATCGCCTTGAGCCGGCACAATGTCGCTGCACTGCAAAATATGGCTGCCACAAAGGGGCGGATCAGCGCTTGCAGGCCAGCGGTGACGCACCGCCCTTCATCACCAGCGCGTCACGCCCGTCGATCACGATTGCGTCATGCGCCTCGCCGTAACGGCTGGTCTGATTGGCCGGTGAAGCCGGCAGCTCGGAGCTGGTGCCGTCCTGGCCGAGCACGCGCACCGACGTGCCCAGGTTCTCGATGGTCATCACGCTACCGTCGGCGCAGTTGTAAGTAGCAATGCGCGGCTGCGGTGCCGTCGGTTCGCTGGCGGCGGGAGCAAGCGACACGGAAGCGGCGGCCGTATTGCCAAGCTTGGGCGCGCTGGTCTGCGGCGCGCAGGCGGCGGCAGCCAGTAGCGGCGGAATGGCCAGCGCCATCCGAAACCTGCGGTGTAACCTCATGCTGCCTTCCCCCGCGCATCGAGCCTGCAGCGATGCTCCGGAAAGCCCCGGATTTCATGCTTTTTGAGTCGCGCCCGATGCCGGCGATGGTGGGAACAAGGCATGGCCGAATGATGGCCGGCGGGCGATCGGGTATTAACCATATTTTCCGAGACCTCGCCCCGGCTGCGGTTGCCCTCTTAACAAAGGTTAATAAAAGGTTAATTTCTGATTCGAGGAGGCTTGCCTCTCAGCAATGGAGCAGCACGCCATGCATTCGAATTCAGCAGGATCGCGCCTTCCCTGGTTCCTATTGGCGGCGCTCGCCGTCGGCGTCGTCGCACCGGCATTCGCCGGGACGCGCCATCATGACCGCGTCTATGCCGATTCCTTCGGCAATCTGGTCATCGAAAGCGCCGCCGGCTACAAGCGTATCCTCGTTGGCGAGGGCAAGCTGGCCAAGGAATTGTCCGACTACACCGGCGCCAGCCAGCCCGACGTGATCTACGAAAACGAATCGGACGATGTCCGCCGCGGCGACTGCTACAGGCCGCCGGTTTTCGTCAAGGGCCGCAGCTATATGTACGGCCTCTCCGACGGCGAGATGCCGGAGCTCAGCCCCTGCCGCTGACGGCCACGCCGCCCTTGGTTGACGGCGCCGGCAGGGCAACAGCCGGCGCCACCGAGACACGCACGCAATCGCGGCCGCTGCCCTTCGCCTGATAGAGCGCTTTGTCGGCGCGCCGCAGCAGGTCGGAAAAGCTTTCGCCCGGACCAAGCTCTGCAACGCCGAAGCTGGCGCTGCAGCGGTGATTCGCGGGCAGGCAGTCGATCGGCGTGGCACCGAAGGCGCTGCGCGTGCCCTCGGCAAAGAGCCGGGCGGCGGCTAGATTGGTCCCCGGCAGAAAAATAGCGAATTCCTCGCCGCCGATGCGTCCGGCGACATGATGGTCGGCCGCGGCATCGCGGAGAAAACCGGCAAAGGCCTCGATGACCCGATCGCCCGACGCGTGGCCGTAAGTATCGTTGATGCGCTTGAAATGGTCGAGATCGGCAATGACCAGTGCCGCTGGAACGGCGCGCCGCATGGCGTCACGCAGTGCGATCTCGGCATGGCGCTCGAAGCCGCCACGGTTGAGCAGCCGCGAAAGCGTGTCGGTTTCCGATTTCGACGTCGCCTCGGCGAGCACGTCGCGGACCAGGATAGCCAATGTCATCAGCGCAAGCGCCAGGCCGAACACGGTGCCGACAGACTGCGACACCAACGCATAGCTGGTCTGCGCATAAGATTGCGGGTTGGCGCCCCAGCCCCCAAGCGCATGGGCGATGAAAGGTTTGCTGGCGAATTGCAAGGTGCTGGCCGCCAGGACAGCCATCAGCATATAGTCGAGCCGCTCGCGTCTTTGCCTGGACGACAAGACGATCGCCAGCCCGGTGAATTGCATGGCCGCATAGGGAAGCTGGTAGGCCGCCATTCGCACAAAGGATTGGCGTGGCAGGTCCTGCACGAAGTAGACCGCGAGGGTGGCGAAGACCAGGAAGAGCAGCATCGGCGGCCAAGGCGGCGAAACGCGGTATTTATGGGCAAGCCCGCCATTGAAGGCGATGGTAGCAGCAAGGAAAGCGGCAAAGGCGGTAACAACTACGGGGCGCGCATTGTCGAAGGCAGGAATGCTGAACTCGATCGCGAAATAAGCCATGCCGAGCACATAGCCCAACGCTAGCCAGCGCGCCGACACCCGGCCGGCGTCATAGACCGCGATCGTCATGAAGGCCGCCGCCAGCAGCCCGGCAACGAACAGGTTGATCAGCAGGATGAAATTGGCGCTGCCCATGGCGTTTTGGCACTCCCCCCGGAACAGCAGATCACCAACGCGCGAAAAAGACGTTAATTCGAAGCCGCCGCTGATGCTCAGCCAGCACTGGTCCGATTGGGAAGGACGACCGTTTCAGGCCGCTGATAGGACAGGCACACGCTGTCGCGGCCATTCCTCTTGGCTTTGTAGAGCGCTTCGTCGGCGCGGCGCATCAGCGGGTCCAGCCCTTCGTCGCTGGTGCGGGCGGCCACGCCGAAGCTCGCGGTCACTCTTGTCTCGGGCGGAAGCCCGTCGATTCGGCCCGCCGAATAGAGCGTGCGAATGGTTTCGGCATACAGTCTTGCCGCGCCAAGGTCGCTGAGCGGCAGCAGCACGGCGAACTCTTCGCCGCCGACGCGGCCGGCAACGCCGCGCGAACCTGCAGCCGACAGAAGCTTGGCGGCGAAATCGACGATGACGCGATCGCCGGCCGCGTGGCCATGCTGATCGTTGAGTGCCTTGAAATGATCGAGATCGGCCAGCACCAGCGTAACCGGCAATCGCGCCGTGGCACAGTGCTGCAGCACCAGCGTGGCGCGCTCCTCGAAGCCGCGGCGGTTGAGCAGGCCCGACAGCGGGTCTGTCAGGGTTTCGGTCTTCAGGGCCTTCGTCACATCGAGCGCGGCGGCGCCGAACAGGCAAAGTGCGATAAGCAGCGACAGCAATGCATGCGACAGCAGCGCCGTCGTCCAATAGGACGAGGTGTAAAGCCCTTCATAGCTGGTGAACGGCCCATGCGCGATGACGACGGCAAGGGTCCGCGCCAGGAAGTTCATGCCGGAAAGCAGCGACAGCACGAACAGGACCATTTCTGTCGGGCCGTTGTTGCGCACCGCGCGCAACTCGGCGGCAACAACCAGGCTGATGCCGCCGAAGCTGAAATTGATGGCAAGGATGCGCCAGGTGAGATCCGGCCGGGCAAAAAGAAACCACGAGAACGCGGCCAGTCCGCCGCAGGCCAGAATGCCGACCGCCGTGTAAGGCACGCGCCGCCCATAGCGCGCAATGACCGCGCCGGCGAGACAGCAAGTGGCAAAGGTGAAGCACAGGATCGAGATGAGCTTGGTGGGCGCCATACCGACAGGCAGCGTGAAATACTGGAGCAGGAAGCCTGCGGCCGAGGCCGAGTAGCCCGCCGCCAGTACGGCCAGATAGGGACGGTGACGCTGATAGAACCACAGCACGAGAAATGCAGTGCCGAGTGTGAGGGCGATGCCTGGATTGAGCAGCGCTATGAGCAGGCCGGTGTCCAAGCGCTGTAATTTCCCCTCGCTTCCCTCAGGAGACGTTAGAGCGGAAGCCCAAACAAGCGGTTAAGCGAAAGCGAATATACGACAGGTGCGTCGACGCAGCCGCTGGGCGGAACCGCGAACGGCGAGCGGCGTTTCACGACGGCAACCAGGAGACGCTCCGATGGCCGACACGATCATGCTGACCGATCACGATGCAATTCGCTCATGGGCGGCGGCGCGCGCCGGCTTTCCGGCGATCGTCGACGTGTCGCCCGAAGCCGGAACGCAGCCCATGCTGAGGCTGGTCTTCGGCCAGCATGCCTATCAGGACCAGGATGAGCCCGAACGTCCGGTCAATGCCGGCGGCTATGAACTGGTCGAATGGGATGAATGGTTCAAACTCTTCGATGAGCGCCAACTGGCGCTGGTCGTTGCAAAGGACCAACCCGGCCGACGTGAGGGATTTCACGAATTCGTCAGGCGGCCCGGCTGAAGAATGCCCGAACCGCATTGCGGCTCGGGCATTCTCATATCCGACAGGGCGCGCCCTGCGCTATTTCCACTCGCGGATGTCGACGAAATGGCCGGCAATTGCCGCCGCCGCCGCCATTGCCGGCGACACCAGATGGGTGCGGCCCTTGAAGCCTTGACGCCCTTCGAAATTGCGGTTCGAGGTTGAGGCGCAGCGCTCATGCGGCTTCAGCCGGTCGTCGTTCATGGCAAGGCACATCGAGCAGCCCGGCTCGCGCCAGTCGAAGCCGGCCGCGACAAAGATCTTGTCGAGGCCTTCGGCCTCGGCCTGTTCCTTGACCAGGCCGGAGCCCGGCACGATCATCGCGCTGACCCGCGGGTTGACCTTCTTGCCTTCGATCACCTTGGCGGCGGCGCGCAGATCCTCGATGCGGCCATTGGTGCATGAGCCGATGAAGACGCGGTCAAGTTCGATATCCGTGATCTTGGTGCCCGGTGTCAGGCCCATATAGTCGAGTGCACGCTGCTTGGACGTGCGCTTGTTCTCATCGGTGATGTCGTCCGGGTTCGGCACGATGCCTTGCACCGAGACAACGTCTTCGGGCGAGGAGCCCCAGGAGACGATCGGCGGCAGCTTTGCCGCGTCGAGCACGACGACCTTGTCGAAATGCGCGCCTTCGTCGGACTGCAGCGTCTTCCAATAGGCGAGCGCGGCATCCCAGGCTTCGCCCTTGGGGGCGCGCGGCTTGTCCTTGACATAGGCGAAGGTGGTCTCGTCCGGCGCGATCAGGCCGGCGCGCGCGCCGGCTTCGATCGACATGTTGCAGATCGTCATGCGGCCTTCCATCGACAGCGCACGGATTGCCTCGCCGGCATATTCGATGACATAGCCGGTGCCGCCGGCTGTGCCGATCTCGCCGATGATGGCGAGGATTATGTCCTTGGCGGTGACGCCTTCCGGCAGTGCGCCGTCGACGCGCACCAGCATGTTCTTGGCCTTGCGCTGGATCAGCGTCTGCGTCGCCAGCACATGCTCGACTTCCGAGGTGCCGATGCCGTGCGCCAGCGCCCCGAACGCGCCATGCGTCGAGGTATGGCTGTCGCCGCAGACGATGGTCATGCCGGGCAGCGTGAAGCCCTGCTCGGGACCGATGATGTGGACGATGCCCTGGCGGATATCCTTCTCGGAATAATATTCGATACCGAAATCCTTGGCGTTTTTGGCCAGCGCTTCGACCTGGATGCGGCTTTCCTCGTTCTTGATGCCGAACTTTCGCTCCGGCGAGGTCGACACGTTGTGGTCGACGACAGCCAGCGTCTTTTCCGGATGCCGAACCTTGCGGGCGGTCATGCGCAGGCCTTCGAAGGCCTGCGGGCTGGTGACTTCGTGGACGAGGTGGCGGTCGATATAGAGCAGGCAGGTGCCGTCGTCCTGGCGGTCGACGACATGGTCGTCGAAAATCTTGTCGTAGAGGGTGCGCGGTGCGCTCATGTGCGTAAATCCGTCGATTTAAAAAGGGAAAAGGACGCCGGTCGGCCCGGCGAAACAGCCTGGCGAGTCCGCCCTAGCGAAGTCGGCTGGTCAGCGCCCCGCAGACGCGCGCGGAAAATCGCGACGGCAGGCGTTTCCTGTCCTGCAGCACGAAACCTTTATAGGCCGGGTCGCCAAAAAGCTCTTCCATGGCGCTGCTCATATCAATGTTTTGGCTTTTCAGCAATCGCGTCTGCCTTCGCAGGCGCTTCACAGCACCTCGAACACAAACGTCTTCACCAGCGCGTCGGGCTCGGCGATCGCGTAGCAGCGGAACCATGGGCTCTCCTCGACCGGCCGCCATTTTCTCGCCTGCTCCAGTTCGCCAAACACGGCCTTGAACCCGCTGCTTTCAAACACCTGGTCACGGACCGTAAAGATGGCGTGGCCGCCCTTCCGGGTGATGCGCACCAGCTCATGCAGGCCCGACGCCGGCGCGTGGCTGATGGTGAACACGCCGGTCGAGAAAAAGGCGCGGAAATATCCGTCCGGCCAGGGCAATGGCCCGCCGAGCATCGCCTGTTTCAGCTCGCTGTAGGCCTGCCGGTGCCGGCGACTTTCAGCATGTCCTGCGACAGGTCGAGCCCGGCAATGTCGTGGTAGCCGAGCGCCTTGAGCGACGGCCCCGACAGGCCGGTGCCGCAGCCGGCGTCGAGCAGCGGCCCTTCGCCCGGCGGCACGTAGCGCGCCACCCAGGCGGTGAGCAGGAACGGCAGGAGATAGCCGAGCGCCGCGGTTTCGCCGTCATAGGTCGCGGCCCATTGCGCATAGGCCTTGGCGAGCGCCTCAGGCGTGTCGGCCGTGTAGACCGCTTCAAGCGCCGCATTGGCTTTGTCGATGGTCATGGGTCCTCCCCGGTCGCGTCCGCTCGATGGTAGCGCCGTCTTTGCCTGCCTTCTATTCCCCATGCTGGTGGCGCAGCCGCTTCTCCAGCGTCCGCATGGCCAGCGACAGGCCAACGGTCAGGATGAGATAGATATAGGCGACGATCGAATAGGTTTCGAAGAAGCGGAACGAGCCGGCGGCGTAGATCTTGCCCATCTGGGTGATGTCGGCGACGCCGAGCACCGAGACCAGCGAGGAATCCTTGACCATGGCGACGAAATCATTGCCGAGCGGCGGCAGGATGGTGCGGATCGCCTGCGGAAAGACGACCAGCCGGAAGCGCTGCGTGCGCGTCAGCCCGAGCGCCTTCGCCGCCTCGATCTGGCCCTTCTCGACCGCCTGGATGCCGGCGCGGAACACCTCCGAGATGAAGGCGGAATAGCCGATGGTCAGCGCCATGACGGCGCGCCATAAAAGCGAGACGTCGCGTACCAGCAGCTCACCGAAAAGGCCGGCGCTTTGCAACGGCGCCGTCAGCGCGTTCCACGCCGCGACGAAGACCGGCGCGCCGGCAAAGGCGATCCAGAACAACAGCACCAGCATCGGTACGCCGCGGATGATCTCGACGTAGAAGCGGGCGATCTGGCTGAGCCAGCGTGAGCCTGACAGGCCCATCAGCGCGACGCCGAGCCCGATCGCGCAAGCCAGCGCAAAAGCGACCACGGTGACGAAGATGGTGACGCCGATGCCCTTGGCGACGGTTGCGAAGACCTGGGCATAGAGGTCGCTGGCAACGATGAAGACGGCGGCGGCCAAGGCGATCGCCACGGCCACGGCAAGCCACCACGGGAAGTCGGATTTGGCCGAGGCGAGAGGCGGCGACGGCATCAAGCGGTACCGGGGACAGAGTCACGAAGGCAGCGTTCTGTCACACCCCCCTCTGGCCTGCCGGCCATCTCCCCCTCAAGGGGTGAGATCGGCAGCTTTGACCTCGCCGCCCGTTCTGCAACACTGAAAATTAGCGAAAACCGATGCGAAATCCGATCTCCCCCCTTGCGGGGGAGATGGCCGGCAGGCCAGAGGGGGGTGTACGAGCGCAGAGTCAGCGCGAGTTCCCGCGCAAGATCGTCATGAAATGCGCGCCACAAGCGGGCCTACTGCCCCATCTTGTAGTCGAGGAACCACTTCTTGTTGAGCGCGTCGAGCGTGCCGTCGGCCTTGAGCGCGGCGATCGCCGCGTTGACCGGCTTCACCAGATCGGAGCCCTTGGGGAAGATGAAGCCGAAATCCTCGGTGCCGAGCGGCCCGCCGATCAGCTTCAGCCCGCCATTGGACGCATCGACATAGCCCTTGCCGGCAGTGCCGTCGGTGAGCACGACGTCGACGTCGCCGGCCTTCAGCGCCTGCACCGTCGCGCCGAATGTCTCGAACAGCTTTATGCGCGGGTTCTGCTCATTGCCGTCGAGCACGCTGTAGACGGCGGTGTAGAACGGCGTGGTGCCGGCCTGCGCACCGATCAGCCCGTCCTTGAAGGCAGCGAACGTCTTGGCATCGGTGAAGCGTTTCTCGTCGCCGCGCACCAGCATGAACTGTTCCGAGCGCATATAGGGATCGGAGAAATCGACCTTCTGCTTGCGGTCGTCCTTGATGGTGATGCCGGTCATGCCGATGTTGTATTGGTTGTCGGAAACCGCCTGGATCATCGCGTCCCACGAGGTGTTCTGGTACTCGACCTTGAAGTTCAGCCGTTTGGCGATCTCGTTCATCGCGTCATATTCCCAACCGATCTGCTTACCGGTCTTGGCATCGATAAACTGCAGCGGCGGATAGGCGTTTTCGGTCACCACCACCACTTTCCTGCCGCCAAGATCGGGCAGCGCCTGCGCCAGGGCCGCGATGGGCACGAGAAGGCAAGCCAGCAGGCCGGCCAGCAGCAGTTTCGATTTGGTCATGACACGCTCCCCAAGAACTGAACCGCCTCGATCGACCGAGGCATGCAGGAAATCCGGCGCCGACTTTAGCTTTCCGCAGGCGCCTTGCAAGCCGCTCCGATGCGCCGCTCGGCACGAAAATGAGTTTCCGATGCTTTCAATGGCGGCATTACGGAACGATCCGTATCGATTGCGGACCGGCAAAAATCGAATCCACCTCGCACAACAAAAAGGCGGCCGAAGCCGCCTTTCCGAAACCATGGGTTTTAACGACGCCTTATTCGGCGGCAGCTGCTTCCGCGGCCTTGGCGGCCTCGTCGGCGGCCTTCTTCTCGGCGGCGTCCTGCGCGGCCTTCTCGGCGGCCAGCGCCTGGGCGGCGGCCACCTTCTCGGCCTCGATACGCGCCTTCTCGGCGTTCAGCGCATCGCGCTCTTCATCGTTGAGCTTGCGGGCGCGCACGCCGGTGTTTTCCGAAATACGGGCCGACTTGCCGCGACGGTCACGCAGATAGTACAGCTTGGCGCGACGCACCTTGCCACGACGCACGATCTCGACGCCCTCGACCATCGGCGAATAGACCGGGAACACACGCTCCACGCCTTCGCCGTAGGAGATCTTGCGGACGGTGAAATTTTCCTGGAAGCCGGCGCCGGCGCGGGCGATGACGACGCCCTCATAGGCCTGGACGCGGGTGCGAGTGCCTTCGGTCACACGGACCTGGACGCGCACGGTGTCGCCGGGCTGGAATTCGGGAAGCTTGCGCTTGGCTTCGATCTTGGCGGCCTGCTCGGCCTCGAGCTGACGGAGGATGTCCATCTCAATAATCCACTTCTTGTTCTTCCGACAGTCAGAGCGTCCGACACTCGCCTTGCAGTCGCATCGACCGCTCGGCTATGCCCTTCGTTCGAGAACTTCTGTTCGAGAACATCGGGCAGGGGCGACTACACCGTCACTGTTGACGGGTCCGGGAGAATTTTCTTCCGGTTCGGCGCGCACATACAGCTATTTCGGCGCTTTGTCACGCCTTCGCTGGCTCTTTTTTGGCGCTGCTTCTTTTTGGCTGGCGCCGCTGTGGCAATCCCGTGATCGCTTGTGGTCCAGGGGGTTGCGCCCGCGCGTCAAGCTTTCTAAGCCGGAAGATAAGCATTTTTCCTCCAGCGACGACACCCCTCATGCCAATCTTGGACGCGGTCCTGCTCTTTCTCGCCGGCTTTCTATCAGGTGCGGTCAACGCCGTTGCCGGCGGCGGCACGTTCATAACCTTTGGCGCCATGACCCTGGCCGGCCTGCCGCCGATCGTCGCCAACGCGACATCGTCGGTGACGCAATTTCCTGGCTATATCACCTCGACGCTGGCCTATTGGCACGACATCAAGCATTTCTGGCGCGGCGCACTGCTGCTCAGCCTCATTTCGGCTCTCGGTGCGCTGTCTGGCGCGCTCATCCTTCTAGGCCTCGACAACCCGTCGTTCCGCGCCTTGGTGCCGTGGCTGCTGCTGGCGGCAACAGCGTTGTTCGCTGCCGGACCATGGCTGAAGCCGGCGCCCAAGCCGGAGCATGAGGCCGCGGTGGGGTCGCTGGTCGGGTCGCTGGCGCAGTTCGCCACCGCCGTCTATGGCGGCTTCTTCGGCGCCGGCATGGGCGTCATGATGCTGGCGACGCTCGGTCTAACCCAGTCCGGCGATTATCATCGGCTGAACGCATTGAAGAACATGCTGGCCGTGGTCATCGCTGCGGTTGCCATCCTGGTCTTCGTCTCTGGCGGCGTCATCGCCTGGCTGCAGGCGATCATCATGATCCCGGGTGGCGCGCTCGGCGGCTATGCCGGCGTCTGGATCGCCAGGCGCGTGCCGCAGAACGCGGTGCGCGGCTTCGTCATTGCCGTCGGCCTGTTCCTGGCCTTCTACTATTTCGATAAGGGCTGAGCGGCTAAAAGATCCGGCCGTCGCTCCTTCGTCAGCCTCTCCGCTTCGGCCCGCCGCCACGCCGCGATCTTGCTGTGATTGCCCGAAATCAACACTTCGGGAATCGGCCGGCCCTCGAATTCCTGCGGGCGCGTATAATGCGGATGTTCGAGCAGGCCGTTTTCAAAGCTCTCTTCCTCGCCCGATACCGCATTGCCCATCACGCCGGGTAGCAGGCGCACCACGGCGTCGAGCAGCACGAGTGCCGCCGGCTCGCCGCCGGACAGGATGAAATCGCCGATCGAGACTTCCTCGAGGCCTCGCGATTCGATGACCCGCTGGTCGACGCCTTCGAAGCGGCCGCAGACGATCACCGCACCCGGCCCGGCGGCGAGCTCACGCACACGGCGCTGTGTCAGCGGCTTGCCGCGAGGGCTCATCAGCAGGCGCGGACGTGGATCGCCTGCCGGCGAGGCATGGTCGATAGCGCTGGCCAGCACGTCTGCCCGCATCACCATGCCGGCGCCGCCGCCGGCCGGCGTGTCGTCCACGGTCCGGTGACGATCGCGGGCAAAGTCGCGGATCTGGATCGTTTGGAGCGACCAAATGCCGGTCTCGAGCGCGCGGCCGGCCAGCGACAGGCCAAGCGCGCCGGGAAACATCTCGGGATAGAGCGTCAGCACCGAAGCCGAAAAACTCACCGGTTGCCTCCGGCGTCCCTCGGCCCGCGCGGCCGGCCCTTGGGGTCGAAGCTGTCGCGCTCGGCAGACTCTCCGTCCTCGTCCTCGACCAACCCTGCCGCAGCCGGATCGATGCGGACAAAGCCGCCGGCGATCGACACTTCCGGAACAGCGGCCTGCGTGAACGGGATAAGCACGCCTTTGCGCCCCGCCAGCGTCACGTCGAGAATGTCGCCGCCGCCAAAATTATGCACGGCGACGACCTTGCCGATAATGGCACCGGTGTCGTCCTTGACCTCCAGCCCGACGAGATCGGCGTGGTAGAATTCGTCCTCGTCGCCCTCATCAGGCAACACCGAACGGTCGACGAACAATTCGGTGCCGGCAAGCGCCTCGGCGGCATTGCGATCGTTGACGCCTTTGAAGCGCACCACCACGACGGTGTTGGCAGGCCTGATATCGACGATCTGGAAGGCGCGGCCATCCCTGGCGTAGAGCGGACCGTAATCGGCCAGCGCCAGCGGGTCGCCGGTAAAGCTCTTGACGCGCAATTCGCCCTTGATGCCGTGCGCGGCACCGATTACGGCCATCTGGACGGGGTTTTGCGGTTTGCTCATCTGCGGAAAATCCTTTGCCTTGCTCTAACCCCAGCCCATCGTCATTTCAATGATGCCGCTCTTCACCGCTTACTAACCCGCATGCCGGAAGATGGCCGGGAACTGGAAGAGCGCAATGCAGGAATTCCTCATACCGGCAAAACCCGATCTTCAGGCGGCGCGCGAGGCCTGGCTGAAGATGCTGGCGCGCGAACGCCGGCTGTCGCCCGAAACCGTCGAGGCCTATGAACGCGACACGCGCCAGTTCCTGCATTTCCTGACCGGCCATTGCGGCGGCTCGCCCGGTATTTCCGACATCGCCGATCTGCGCCCAGCCGATCTGCGCGGCTTTCTCGCTGCCCGCCGTGCCGAGGGCGCCGGCGCCCGCACGCTCGGGCGCGGGCTGGCCGGCATCCGCTCGCTGCTGCGTTTCCTGGAACGGCGCGGCCTCGCCAATGCGGCAGGTGCGGCAGCCTTGCGCGCGCCGCGGCAGCCGAAATCGCTGCCCAAGCCGCTGACCGCAAGCGATGCAAAGCACGTCGTCTCGGTGGAAGGCCAACTGGCGGAGGAGCCTTGGATTGCCGCGCGCAACGCCGCCGTGCTGACTCTGCTTTATGGGTCCGGCTTGCGGATCTCCGAGGCGCTCGGCCTGTCGGGCGCCGATCTGTCCTCACCTGGTGAGACCGTGCTGCGCGTCACCGGCAAGGGCGGCAAGACGCGGCTGGTGCCGGTGCTGCCGGTGGCGCTGCGGGCGATTGCCGAATACCGTCGCCTCTGTCCCTGGCATCTCGATCCCAAGGGCTTGCTGTTTCGCGGTGCCCGCGGCGGCCCGCTGAACCCGGCGATCGTCCAGCGCGACATGGCCAAGCTGCGCTCGGCGCTCAACCTGCCCGATACCGCGACGCCGCATGCGCTGCGCCATTCTTTCGCCACGCATCTGCTTGGGCGCGGCGGCGACCTGCGCACCATCCAGGAGTTGCTCGGCCACGCCAGCCTGTCGACAACCCAGATATACACCGGCGTCGACACCGCGAGGCTGCTCGAGATTTACGAAGCAGCTCATCCTCGTGCGTGATGGACGCTTGAATAGGTGACGATCTCGCAACAATTTTGATGCGCTGATTAACCGTTTTGCCGCTTTTTGCGCCTACAAGCGCAGCATGAAACGCCTCATCGCCATCGCCGACCGCGCGACCCAAGTGTCGCTGAAGCTGCTCGTCGCGCTCAACGCCCTGTTTTTTCTCTCCTTCCTCATCATCGCGCTGCTCGCCGCGGGCAAGGCACGCGCCGAGGCCCCGGCCTGCACCGGTACCGATATGCTGAGCGCGCTGCAAAAGAACGACCCGGCTGGCTACCGCAAGATCGAGGCGGACGCGGCAGCAACACCGAACGGCAAAGGCTTGCTGTGGAAGCTGGAAAAATCGGGCGAAAAACCGTCCTTCCTGTTCGGCACCATGCACCTTACCGACCCGCGCGTCACCACGCTGCCACCCGCCGCGCAGAAGGCATTCGATGCGGCTGGCACCGTCATCATCGAAACCACCGAAGTGCTCGATAAGCAGAAGATGATGGCAGCATTGCTGAAAGAGCCGGATCTGATGATGTTCACCGACGAGACGACGCTTTCGTCGCTGCTGTCGCCGGAGGACGCGGCGGTGGTCGACAAGGCGCTCGACGCGCGTGGCATCCCGCCAGCGACCGTCGCCAAGATGAAACCTTGGTTGCTGTCGGCGATGGTGGCGCTACCAGCATGCGAAGTCGCCCGCCAGGCTGGCGGCGCGCCGGTGCTCGACGTCAAGCTTGCCAAGGACGCCGAGGCTGCGGGCAAATCAGTCGAGGGGCTGGAGACAATCGCCGACCAGCTGCGCGCCATGGCTTCGCTACCGATCGCCTTTCACCTGAAGGGTCTGGTCGATACGCTGAAGCTTGGCGACAAGGTGAACGACGTCAACGAAACCATGATCGTGCTTTACCGCCGTGGCGACACTGGCATGTACGTACCGCTGTTTCGGGCTGTCGTCCCCGAACAGGTCGACGACCAATCGGGTTACGCCGAATTCGAGCAGACCATGATCACCAGCCGCAACAGGGTGATGGTTGATCGTGCAGCGCCGATCCTCGCCCACGGCAATGTCTTCATGGCGGTCGGCGCCATGCACCTTCCCGGAGCGCAAGGCTTGGTCGAGGGTTTCCGCAAGACCGGCTATACTGTGACTGCCGTCAACTGAACAACACGGCGGAGTTGCACACCGAATCATCGCCACGCCTGGGTCAACCCCTGCTCGTGGCGCGACGGCGGACCAGCCGCGCTTCGTGCCAAGAAACTGAAAAAGGTTCGCTTTGGCTCGACCGAACCCATTTTGCGGTGGAAATGCATGCCTGCAAGGGATTCCGGATCAGAATTGCCCTGTTTTCGGCGTTTTCAACGCCTAATGTGAAACTGATTCAACGATTGTACGTTGATGGCTATTACTTGATGTTTTTCATCCACGGAGGACACTTTTATGGCGAACACACCCAATCCGAACGACCCATTCACCTCGCCGGGCTCCGCACGGCCAAGCGGCGGCGGCAGCGGCTGGCTGATTGCCCTGGTCGTCGTTATCCTGGCAATTGTCGCCTATTATGTTTTTGGAAGACGTAGCGAGGCACCTGCGCCTGCCGAACCGCCCGCAGCCAGCACACCAGCTCCGGCCCCAGCGCCCGCCGAGCCGATGAAACCAGCCGAACCGGCTCCTGCGCCAGCTCCGGCAACACCGGCTCCGGCTCCGGCAGAACCCGCTCCTGCTCCGGCCCCTGCGCCGGCCCCGGCCCCGGCACCAGCACCAGCACCTGCCCCGGCTCAGTGATCAAACTGCTGATTTGATATAAGAACGGCCCGCTGAAAAAGCGGGCCGTTTTGTTTTTGGGAGCAGCCGTCGAGGGCTTCATCCCTGGGGTGACGAAGCGCGGATGTTTCAGCCAAAATCTAAGGTTTGCGATTCACCGCTCAGATATGGATCGGCTTGAAGAACGTCGCCAGTGCCGCCTCCTTTACCGCTTCCGACATAGTCGGATGGGCGTGACAGGTGCGGGCCAGGTCCTCCGACGAGCCGCCAAATTCCATCAGCACGGCCGCCTCGTGGATCATCTCGCCGGCGCCGAAGCCGACGATGTGGACGCCGAGCACACGGTCGCTGGCCTTGTCGGCCAGGATTTTCACAAAGCCGTCGGTGTGCAGCATGGCGCGCGCCCGTCCATTGGCGCTGAACGGGAATTTTCCGGCTTTGTAGTCGACGCCGGCCTTTTTCAATTCTTCTTCGGTCTTGCCGATCGAGGCGATTTCCGGCGTGGTGTAGACGACGCTCGGAATCACGTCATAGTTCACATGCCCGGCCTGGCCGGCGATGGTTTCGGCCACCGCCACGCCCTCGTCCTCGGCCTTGTGTGCAAGCATCGGCCCGGCGATGACATCGCCGATGGCATAGATGCCAGGCACGTTGGTCCTGAGATGGCCGTCGGTCTTGACCCGGCCGCGCTCATCAACGTCGACGCCGGTCTCCTTCAGCCCGAGAGCGTCCGAATAGGCCCGTCGTCCCGTCGCAATCAGCACCGCGTCCGCCTCGATCGTCTCGGCTGCTCCGCCCTTGACCGGCTCGAAGGTAACCGTCACCCCCTTCCTGGCCTTGGCGACGCCGGTCACCTTGGCGCCCAGCCTGAACTCAAAGCCCTGCTTCGACAGCAGGCGCTGGAACTGCTTGGAGACCTCGCCATCCATGCCGCCCAGGATGGTGTCGAGGAACTCGACCACGGTCACCTTGGCGCCGAGCCGCGCCCATACCGAGCCGAGCTCCAGACCGATGACACCACCGCCGACCACCACCAGATGGCCCGGCACCTTGTCCAGCGACAGCGCGCCGGTCGACGAGACGATCACCTTCTCATCGAAATCGACCTCGACGCCGGGAATGCCGGCGACGTCGGAGCCTGTGGCGATGACGATGTTCTTGGTCTCGATCTCCTCGACCTTGCCGTCATCGGAGGTCACCGACACCTTGCCGGCCGCAACTACCTTGCCGGTGCCACGAAAACTGTCGATCTTGTTTTTCTTGAACAGGAAGGCGACGCCATTGACGTTGGCGGTCACCGTCGCATCCTTGTGTGCCATCATCTTCCCAAGGTTGAGCTTGGGCGCGCCGATCTCGACGCCGAGCGCCTCGAAGGAATGGCCGGCCTCGGCAAACATCTCGGTCGCATGCAGCAGCGCCTTTGACGGGATGCAGCCGATATTGAGGCAGGTGCCGCCGAAGGTCGGGTTCTTTTCGACCACCGCCGTCTTCAGACCGAGCTGTGCCGCCTTGATGGCGCAGACATAGCCGCCTGGTCCCGATCCGATGATAACGACATCATAGGCCATGATACTGTCCCTTTTACTTTAGCGGCCGCCGCCGATTTCCAGATTGGCGCCTGTTGTGTAGGACGCCTCGTCCGACAGCAGCCACAGAATTGCGGCTGCGACTTCCTCGGCGGTTCCGACGCGCTGCATGGGCACCACCTTGCGCATTCTCTCGGCGCGATCCGGCTGACCGCCGGAGGCATGAATTTCGGTGTCGATGATGCCCGGGCTGACCGCGTTGACACGAATGCCTTCGCCGGCCACTTCGCGGGCAAGCCCGATGGTGAAGGAATCGATCGCGCCCTTCGAGGCGGCGTAGTCGACATATTGACCCGGCCCGCCAAGCCTTGCCGCGATCGAAGACACATTGGCGATGGCGCCACCCTTGCCGCCATGCCTGGTCGACATCCGCTTCACCGCCTCGCGGGCGCAAAGCATCGGCGCGATCACATTGATGCGCATCATGCGCTCCAGCCTTGCAGCGCTAAGCTCGTCGACGCGCGCGCTCTGGTCGACCACGCCGGCATTGTTGACGAGCGCGTCGAGCCGACCGAAACGGGCGTCGAGAGCCTCGAACATGGCCAATACGTCCGTCTCGTTGCCGACATCGGCCTTGACTGTGAAGGCTTCTCCGCAAGCAGCCTCGATGTCGGCGACCACCGTTTCGGCGGCTTTTGCATTCGACGCGTAATTGACCGCAATGCGATAGCCGGCCTTGGCAGCAAGCCTGCATGTAGCGGCGCCAATGCCGCGGCTGCCGCCGGTCACCAGCAGGATCTTTCCGCTCGCGCTCATTCCTGACATCCCTTCAGGGCAAAGACGTCCCAGGGCACCCTGGAAAAGCCGTTGGCGCCATAGGCAGCCGACATCTGCAACGACGCTCCCAAGTCAGGCAAGATCAGCTTCTTCGGCGCATCCTTTGCTTCGCCCGGCAGCAACGCGATGTTGCCCTGGTCGTCGGCAGTGTAGATGACGCCCTCCCACACGGTGCAGGCGGCGAGCTCGTCGCCGGTGACGTCGCCGGCCGGGCATTTGTACATCAGCGAGCCGTGCGGCCGCGCCACGCCCTCCGTCCACATGACGATGCCGTCGAGCACGACGCCGTTGTCGAGCACCATCTTGAAGGTATTGGTGACGGTAGCCGACTCCATGGTCGGCCTGAAATCGATCTCGGCGGCGTTCTCAGGATCGCCATAGACGGCCAGTTCGAGCGGGCAGGCGGCGAGGGCCGCGGAGACCGTCTGCACGCCGAGTGCGCAGATTGTGACAAACAAACCGGACCGGAAACGACACGAACTCATCCGGCGGCGCAGATCCATGCTCCGGCCCACGTCGGCCGCGCCCTAGAGGTCGAGCACCAGCCGCTCAGGATCCTCCAGGCTTTCCTTGACCCGCACCAGGAAGGTCACCGCTTCCTTGCCGTCGACGATGCGGTGGTCGTAGGACAGCGCCAGATACATCATCGGCCGGATGACGATCTGGCCGCCGACCACCACCGGCCGCTCCTGGATCTTGTGCATACCCAGAATGCCGGACTGCGGCGCATTGAGGATCGGCGTCGACATCAGCGACCCGTAAACGCCACCGTTGGAAATCGTGAACGTGCCGCCTTGCATATCGGCGACGGAGAGCTTGCCGTCGCGCGCCGCAAGCCCCAGCCTGCCGATGTCCTTCTCGATTTCGGCGATGGACATCTGGTCAGCATTGCGCACAACCGGCACGACAAGGCCTTTCTCTGTACCGACGGCAACGCCGATATGAGCGTAGTTCTTGAAGATGATGTCGGTGCCGTCGATCTCGGCATTGACCGACGGGATCTCCTTCAGCGCATGGGTGACGGCCTTGGTGAAAAAGCCCATGAAGCCGAGCTTCACGCCGTGCTTCTTCTCGAACACGTCCTTGTATTTGCTCCTCAGCGCCATCACCGCGCTCATGTCGACCTCGTTGAAGGTGGTCAGCATGGCGGCGGTCGATTGCGCTTCCTTGAGGCGGCGCGCAATGGTCTGGCGCAGCTTGGTCATGCGCACACGCTCCTCGCGCGACGCATCGTCGGCAGGGGACGGCGCGCGCGCGGCAACGGGTGCCGGTACAGGCGCGGCCTTGGGCATTTCTGCCGGCTGCGACGGCGCGCCCCTGGCGATCAGGTCGAGCACGTCGCCTTTCAGCACCTGGCCGCGCTTGCCCGAGCCCGACACCTGGTCGACCGCGAGATTGTGCTCGGCCAGCAGCTTTGCCGCCGACGGCGCCGGCGGCATGGTGCGCGTCTCGATCGCGCCGGCGTCGCCGGCAATCTTGGCCGTCTCGGCCGCAGCCTGCTTGACGCTCGAGGCCGCAGTCGGAGCCGAGGCCTGCGACACCGCCTCCTGCTTCGTTGCCGGAGCGGCGGCGGCATTGGCTGCCGCGCCGGCGCCTGCCGAAATCGGGCCGAGCAGCGCGCCGACGCCGACCGTCTCGCCTTCCTTGACGGCGATCTCGGCGAGCGTGCCCGCGGCGGCGGCCGGCACTTCCACCGTCACCTTGTCGGTTTCGAGCTCGACCAGCGGCTCATCGGCGGCGATCGCGTCGCCGACCTTCTTGAACCACTTGCCGATGGTCGCCTCGGTGACGGATTCACCAAGTGTCGGAACGCGGATTTCGGTTGCCATTGTGCCTGTCCGTTTCTTTCGGTTCTGTTCTATTCACCAAGCGCGTCGTCGAGCAAGGCGGCAAGCTGGGCGAGATGCTTCGACATCAATCCGGTCGCCGGCGAGGCGGCGGCCGGCCGGCCGGTATAGCGCACCCGCTGATGCTTGGCGTCGATATGCGCCAGCACCCATTCGAGATACGGATCGATGAACGACCAGGCGCCCATGTTCTTGGGCTCCTCCTGGCACCACACCATCTCGGCATTGCGGAAGCGCGACAGTTCGGTGATCAGCGCCTTGGCCGGGAACGGATAGAGCTGCTCGACGCGCAGCAAATAGATGTCGTTGATGCCGCGCTTCTCGCGCTCTTCGTAGAGGTCGTAATAGACCTTGCCCGAACAGAGCACGACACGGCGGATTTTCGAATCCTTGGTGAGCTTGATGGCCTGGCCTGACAGCAGCTGCGCGTCGTCCCACAACAGCCGGTGAAAGGCGCTTTCGCCCGACATTTCCGGCAGGGTCGACACCGCCCGCTTGTGGCGCAGCAGCGACTTCGGCGTCATCAGGATCAGCGGCTTACGGAAGTCCCGCTTCAATTGCCGGCGCAAGATGTGGAAGTAATTGGCCGGCGTCGTGACGTTGGCGACCTGCATGTTGTCTTCGGCGCAAAGCTGCAGGAAGCGCTCGAGCCGGGCCGACGAATGCTCGGGCCCCTGGCCTTCATAGCCATGCGGCAGCAGGCAGACGAGGCCCGACATTCTGAGCCATTTGCGCTCGCCCGACGAGATGAACTGGTCGAACACCACCTGGGCGCCGTTGGCGAAGTCGCCGAACTGCGCTTCCCACAGCGTCAGCGCCTTCGGCTCGGCCAGCGAGTAACCATATTCGAAGCCGAGCACGGCCTCTTCCGACAGCATCGAGTTGATGACCTCGAAGCCGGCCTGCGCCGCCGACAGATTGTTGAGCGGGATATAGCGTGTCTCGTCGCGCTGGTCGTAGAGCACGGAATGGCGCTGCGAGAAGGTGCCGCGCTCCGAATCCTGTCCGGACAGCCGGATCGGATTGCCGTCGAGCAGGATGGCGCCGAAGGCCAGCGCCTCGGCCGTCGACCAATCGATGCCTTCGCCGGACTCGATCGCCTGGCGGCGATTGTCGAGGAAGCGGATGATCGTCTTGTGCGCCTCGAAATCCTTCGGCACCTCGGTCAGTTTCTTGCCGATCTCCTTCAGCGTCTTGACCGGCACGGCGGTCTTGCCGCGCCGCTGTTCGTCCTGGTTGTCGGCCGAGCGCAAGCCGGACCACGCGCCGTCCAGCCAGTCGGCCTTGTTCGGCTTGTAATGCTGGCCGACCTCGAATTCCTGCTCGAGATGCGCCCGCCAATCGGCCTTCATCTTTTCGAACTCGGCCTGGGTGATGTGGCCTTCGGAAATCAGCCGGTCGGCATAGATCTGCACCGTCGTCTTCTGGTTGCGGATCTTGCGATACATGATCGGCTGGGTGAAGGCGGGCTCGTCGCCCTCATTGTGGCCGAAGCGGCGGTAGCAGAACATGTCCACCACGACAGGCTTGTGGAACTTCATGCGGAATTCGATCGCCACCTTGGTGGCATGGACCACGGCTTCCGGATCGTCGCCGTTCACGTGGAAGATCGGCGCCTCGATCATCTTGGCCACGTCGGACGGATAGGGCGACGAACGCGAAAAGCGCGGGTTGGTGGTGAAGCCGATCTGGTTATTGATGATGAAATGCAGCGTGCCGGCGACGCGGTGGCCGCGCAGGCCGGACAGGCCGAGGATTTCGGCAATCACGCCCTGGCCGGCAAAGGCGGCGTCGCCGTGCAGCAGCAACGGCAGCACCTTGGCACGCTCCTCCAGCGGCACGATCTCCTCGCGGCTGCGGCCGAACAAATAGTCCTGTTTGGCGCGCGCCTTGCCCATCACCACCGGATCGACGATTTCCAGATGCGAAGGATTGGCGGTCAGCGACAGATGCACCTTGTTGCCGTCGAACTCGCGATCCGACGAAGCACCGAGATGGTACTTCACGTCGCCCGAGCCTTCGACCTCGTCGGGCGCGGCCGAGCCGCCCTTGAACTCGTGGAAAATGGCGCGGTGCGGCTTGGCCATCACCTGTGACAGCACGTTCAGCCGGCCGCGATGCGCCATGCCGAGCACGATCTCCTTCATGCCGAGCTGGCCGCCGCGCTTGATGATCTGCTCCAGCGCCGGGATCAGCGACTCGCCGCCATCAAGGCCGAAGCGCTTGGTGCCCTTGTACTTGACGTCGATGAATTGCTCGAAGCCTTCCGCCTCGACAAGCTTCTGCAGGATCGCCTTCTTGCCGGCTGCGGTGAAGGAGATCTCCTTGTCGGTACCCTCGATGCGCGCCTGGATCCAGGCCTTCTCCTCAGGATCGGAAATATGCATGAATTCGACGCCGAGCGTCGAGCAATAGGTCCGGGTCAGGATATCGAGCATCTGCCGGATGGTGCCGAATTCCAGCCCGAGCACATTGTCGAGGAAGATCGGCCGGTCGTAGTCGGCTTCGGTGAAGCCGTAATTCTCCGGCGACAGCTCGTTATAATCCTCCAGCGGCTTGGCAATGCCAAGCGGATCGAGATTGGCGTGCAGGTGGCCGCGCATGCGGAAGGCGCGGATCATCATGATGGCGCGGACGGAATCGCGCGTCGCCTGATGCACGTCGGCGTCGGAAAGCGCTGCGCCGTTGCCGGCTGCCCTGTCCTTGACCTTCTTTTCGATGTGCTTTTCGACCAGGCCCCAATTGCCGTCCAGCGCCGAGACCAGCTCGCCATTGGCCTGCATCGGCCAGGAGGGCTTGGCCCAAGAGGCGCCCTTGGCATTCTTGCGCACGTCGCCGGCGTCGTCCTTCAGCGCCGCGAAGAAGTCCTGCCATTCGGGATCCACCGAAGCAGGATCGTCCTCATAGGCGGCATAAAGCGCGTCGATATAATCGGCATTGCCGCCATAGAGGAAAGAGGTAAGCGAAAACTGGTCGTTGGCCTGATCTTGTCTTGCCATTTTTGTCCGCGGAGCCGCGCTCCGTCTCCTTTTCAGAGCGAATAGAGAGTAGCGAATAGCGAGTAGGGATTTTCCCTGGTTCGCGCCGTTACTCTGTTCTTACCTATTCGCTATTCACTACTCGCTACTCACTAACCTTTGATCGCCTCGACCAGCGTCGTGCCGAGCCGGGCCGGCGATGGCGAAACCTTGATGCCGGCCGATTCCATCGCCGCGATCTTGTCTTCGGCACCGCCCTTGCCGCCGGAGATGACCGCGCCCGCATGACCCATCGTGCGGCCGGCCGGCGCGGTGCGCCCGGCGATAAAGCCGGCCATCGGCTTGCTGCGGCCGCGCTTTGCCTCGTCCTTGAGGAACTGCGCGGCGTCTTCCTCGGCCGAACCGCCGATCTCACCGATCATGATGATCGACTTGGTCTCGTCGTCGGCGAGGAACATCTCCAGCACGTCGATGAACTCCGTGCCTTTGACCGGGTCGCCGCCGATGCCGACGGCGGTGGTCTGGCCGAGACCGACATTGGTGGTCTGGAACACCGCCTCATAGGTAAGCGTTCCCGAGCGCGAAACAACGCCGACCGAGCCCTTGCGGAAGATGTGGCCGGGCATGATGCCGATCTTGCATTCGTCGGGGGTCAGCACGCCGGGGCAGTTCGGCCCGATCAGCCGCGATGTCGAGCGGTCGAGCCTTGCCTTGACCTTGATCATGTCCATCACCGGTATGCCCTCGGTGATGCAGACGATCAGCGGGATCTCGGCCTCGATCGCTTCCAGGATCGCTTCGGCAGCACCCGCCGGCGGCACGTAGACGACGGAGGCATTGGCACCGGTCTTCGCCTTGCCTTCGGCAACGGTGGAGAAGATCGGCAGCGTCTCGCCCTTGGTGCCGGTCCAGGTCTCGCCGCCCTTCTTGGGGTGGATGCCGCCGACCATCTTTGTGCCGTGATAGGCGAGCGCCTGTTCGGTGTGGAACGTGCCGGTCTTGCCGGTCAGGCCCTGTACCAGCACCTTGGTGTTCTTGTCGACGAGAATGGACATGGTGGTCCTTTTAAAAACCGTTGATCGGGGAAGGCCGCGCGCTCATGGTCACAACCGCTTCAGGTCGGCGACGGTGAGGTCGCTTTTGGCGTTGCCGGTGTTGAGCGTCGTCGCCGGCTCGAACATCAGCACGACAGGTTCCTCGCTCAGCGAGCGCGGCCGGTGCTCGACGGCGCGCGGCACGACGATGAACTCGCCGCTGCCAAGTTCCACCGTGCCGTCGCGGAAATCGATGGCGATGCGGCCCCGCAGCACGAGGAACGCCTCGTCCTCATTGTCATGTGCGTGCCAGTCGAAGACGTCGCCGAACTTGGCGATCTTGACCTGGCTGTCATTCACGTCGCCGGCAATATGCGGATCGAAGACCTTCTTGATCTTCGCATCCGCCGCCTCGATGAGATTTATCTTGTGGGGAGGCACAGACTCAGCCCTTCACCGCCGCGACAATCTTCTTGGCTGCGTCATCGAGGTCATCGGCCGACACCACGTTCAGTCCGCTGTCGTTGATGATCTTCTTGCCGAGCTCGGCATTGGTGCCTTCCAGCCGCACCACCAGCGGCACTTGCAGGCCGACCTCCTTGACCGCGGCGATGACGCCCTCGGCGATGATGTCGCACTTCATGATGCCGCCGAAGATGTTGATCAGGATGCCTTTGACCGCCGGATCCTTGGTGATGATCTTGAACGCCGCCGTCACCTTTTCTTTCGACGCGCCGCCGCCGACGTCGAGGAAGTTGGCGGGCTCGGCGCCGTAGAGCTTGATGATGTCCATCGTTGCCATGGCGAGGCCGGCGCCGTTGACCATGCAGCCGATATTGCCGTCCAGCGCGACATAGGCGAGGTCGTATTTCGACGCCTCGATCTCCTTCTCGTCCTCTTCGGTGGTGTCGCGCAATTCAAGCACGTCCGGGTGACGGAACAACGCATTGTTGTCGAACGACACTTTTGCGTCGAGCACGCGCAGCCGGCCGCTCTTCATGACGATCAGCGGGTTGACCTCGAGCAGGCTCATGTCCTTCTCGACAAAGGCCTTGTAGAGGATCGGAAACAGCGTGGAGCCGTCCTTGGCGGCGTCGCCGTCGAGCCTCAGTGCGGCGTTGAGCTTCTTCACATCGTCGGCCGTCACGCCCTTTTCCGGGTCGATGGCGACGGTAATGATCTTTTCCGGCGTGTCGTGGGCGACCGCCTCGATGTCCATGCCGCCCTCGGTCGAGACGACGAAGGCGACGCGCCCGACCGAGCGGTCGACCAGGATCGACAGATAGAGTTCGCGCTCGATGTCGGCGCCGTCCTCGATATAGAGCCGGTTGACCTGCTTGCCGGACGGGCCGGTCTGCTTGGTGACCAGCGTGTGGCCGAGCATCTCCTTGGCGTTGGCGACGACCTCGGCCACCGACTTCGCCAGCCTGACGCCGCCCTTGGCATCGGGCCCGAGCTCCTTGAACTTGCCCTTGCCGCGGCCGCCGGCATGGATCTGGCTCTTGACCACATAGAGTGGGCCGGGCAGCGCCTTGGCGGCAGCTTCCGCCTCGCTCGCCTTGAACACCGGCACGCCCTCGGCTACCGGTGCGCCAAAGCCTTTCAGCAGCGCCTTGCCCTGATACTCATGGATGTTCATGCGCTATGTCTCCAGCTTGCTTGGCGGGCTTGGTTACCGGCTTACTTGGCCGCGAGATGTGGAGCGATCTTGACGCAGGCGTCGCACAGGCCCTGCACCGCCGCGACCGAATTGTCGAACATCTTCTGCTCGTTCTTTGTGAGCTCGATCTCGATGATCCGCTCGACGCCGCCGGCGCCGATCACCACGGGAACGCCGACATAGGTGTTCTTGACGCCATATTGGCCGGAGAGGTACGCCGCACAGGGCAGCACCCGCTTCTTGTCCTTGAGATAGGCTTCGGCCATGGCGATGGCCGAGGCGGCCGGCGCATAAAAGGCAGAGCCGGTCTTGAGCAGGCCGACGATCTCGGCGCCGCCGTCGCGGGTGCGCTGCACGATCTGGTCGAGCCGCTCCTTCGAGGTCCAGCCCATCTTGATGAGGTCGGGCAACGGGATGCCGGCAACCGTCGAATAGCGGATCATCGGCACCATGGAATCGCCATGGCCGCCGAGCACGAAGGCGGTGACGTCCTCTACCGAGACCTTGAATTCCTCGGCCAGGAAATAACGGAAGCGCGAACTGTCGAGCACGCCGGCCATGCCGACGACATGGCTCTTGGGCAGGCCGGAAAACTTCTGCAGCGCCCAGACCATGGCGTCGAGCGGGTTGGTGATGCAGATGACGAAGGCTTTCGGCGCGTATTTCTTGAGGCCGGCGCCAACCTGCTCCATCACCTTCAGATTGATGCCCAGAAGATCGTCGCGGCTCATGCCGGGCTTGCGCGGCACGCCGGCGGTGACGATGCAGACGTCGGCGCCCTCGATGCCGGCATAGTCGTTGACGCCGGTCAGCCTGGAGTCGAACCCATCAACCGGCGACGACTGCGCGATGTCCAGCCCCTTGCCTTGCGGGATGCCTTCGGCGATATCGAACAGCACGACGTCGCCGAGATCCTTGAGGCCGACCATGTGGGCGAGGGTGCCGCCGATCATGCCCGAGCCGATGAGCGCTATCTTGTTGCGTGCCATGTCAGGATGTTTTCCCTTTGACTATGACGGCGCCCAAATCCTTGACGATTTGATGACGGCGTCGGAGGAAGAGGCCGGAATGCTGCGGAACCGCGAAATTCGCCGCACGCAATAGCCCCGGCCGCACAAAAATTCAAACGATTATTTTGCAGTGAATAATTTCAATCGGTTAGAAACAATGGGACTTACGTAAACGTCAAAATTCTGAAGCCGGCTAGAGGAATTCTACACAATGGCACTGGAAATCAGAAGGCTGTTTCCTGGCGATGACGCCCTTGTGATGCGGGTTGCCGACGAAGTCTTCGACGAGCCGGTCAGGCCGGATCGGCTCTCCGCCTATCTTGCGGAGCCCGGTCATTTCATGGTCGTGGCCGTCGCCGACGGCATCGTCGTTGGCCAATGCGCAGCCGTCATCCACCGCCACCCGGACAAGGTGAGCGAACTCTACATAGACGAGGTCGGCGTGGCGCCGGCCTTTCAACGCCAGGGCATTGCGACGAGGATGCTCGACGCCATGTTCGCACTCGGTTGCGAGCATGGCTGTGAGGAGGCGTGGGTCGGCACCGAGCCGGACAATGTTGCTGCTCGCGCACTTTACGAGTCGCGAAAAGAGCCGCGTGGGCCGGCGGAGGGGTTCGTCATGTATATTTATCGGTTATAGGCGCCGGCGGCAGGGGCCCCTTCTGTACTATCCCTCACGCCTGAGCCTGCCGTGCCTCGGTCGATGATCCCTGCGCCCTCTGCCTCTCCGCCCAGTTCTCCAGCCAGTCGTGGCTCTGCATCTCGATCAGCCGCGATGCGGTGCGCTCGAACTCGAAGACTTCGTTGCCGCGCTTGGCCGTATAGAGCTGCGCCGGCGGTGCCGCGGCGCTCATCACCAGCCGTACATGATGATCGTAGAGCGTATCGACCAGCAGGATGAAGCGCTTGGCTTCGTTGCGCTTGCCTTCGCCGAGCACCGGCACCCGGTCGATGACGATGGTCGAGAAACGGCGGGCAATGGCAAGATAGTCGCGGGGCCCGAGCGGCCTCTCGCAGAGATCGGCAAAGGAAAACCGCGCCGCCTCGCCGGCAGTACGCGGCACCACGACGTGTCGGCCCTTAACCGTCAGCATCGTCTCGGCCGTCGGCCTGCCATGCGTCATCACCGCCCACAGCTCGTCGAGCGCATGGTCGGCGGCGGCATCGGCCGGGGTGATGTAGACCGGCATGCGGCTGAGCTTGTCCCGGCGGTAATCCTTGTCGGCGTCCAGCGCCAGCACGTGCGCGTGGCGCTCCAGGATAGCGACAAACGGCAAAAACAACTGACGGTTCAGGCCGTCGCGGTAGAGATCCTGCGGCGCGACATTGGAGGTGGCGACCAGCACCACGCCATTGGCAAACAACGCCGAAAACAACCTGGACAGGATCATCGCATCGGCGATGTCGGTGACCGAAAACTCGTCGAAGCACAGCACCCAGGCTTCCTCGGCAAGCGCGCGCGCCACCGGCGGGATCGGGTCGTCCTCCTTGACCGTACCCTCTTTACGCGCCTGCCGGTGCTTCTGGATGCGGTCCTGCACGTCGGCCATGAAATCGTTGAAATGCACGCGGCGCCTACGCCGCACCGGCAGCAGCTCGAAGAACATATCCATCAGCATGGTCTTGCCGCGGCCGACGCCGCCATGGATATAGAGGCCCTTGACCGCTTCGTGCACCTCGCGCTTGCGGGCGAACAACCACCCCAGCGCGCTTGATTTCTGCGCCAGCCGCTTTGCCGATATTTCGTCGATCAGCCGGTCGAGCGCAGCGGCGATCCGCTCCTGCGCCGGGTCGCGCCCGATGGCGCCCGTCTCGACCAGATGGTCATAGCGCTGCTTGACGGTCGCATGGGTCTGGAGGCCGTCACGCAGATGCATTGGTCACGTCGTTCCGGAGCAAATCCAAGAAAAGTGTGTAGCGGTTTCCTGTCCGGAATTGCGTAAAAAAGAGAGAGCAATTCCAGGAAAAGTGTGTAGCGGTTTTCCGTCCGGAATTGCGTAACAATGGGGCCGTTCTCTTACCTTGTAAGCGAGATCGGCAGGCCGTTGGAAGTCTGGCCGTCGAATTTCTCGCCGCCCGAGGAATAAAGCCGTGCCAGCGTGCCGCCATTCTCGTCATAGAGCGTCAGTTGCTTGCCGGCGACGTTCCAGGATTTGATGCCGTCGATCGGCGCCGGGCAATGCAGCGGTCCGGCGCGGTAGCCCGACCCGAATTTGGTCTGCGGCGTCGCCACCTGACAGCTCTGGCCGGACACGCTTGCTTTCCACACACCAGCGACGCTAGAGGCGGTCAGGTCGGCCGCACCGGCCGGCGCCGTCCCGTCGGGCGGCAGCGAGGCGACCTGCGTGTTCTGCGGCGCAGTCGGAAATTTCGACGGGTCGGCGGCGCCGGGTGTCGCCGGTGGCGGCAACTGGTTTGCAGTCACCTTGCCGGCGGGCGCAGCTTCCAGCGGCGCCGGCTGCTGCTCGTCCATCGATGAGAACCGTGAGGTTGAACAGCCGCTCGCAACGAGCACGGCCAACGATACGGCCAGCAGGCCGGTTTTCGAAAATTTCATTCTTCAACCTCCGTCGGATCGGGCTGGGGATGCCGTCCGCGCAATGTCCCCCTCACCAAGATGGAGAAGGTGGCGAAATTTCAACCCGATATGGTTAAAATACGGTTTGCGCCGCTAATGTTGCAAATTTGTCGCAAAATGCACATTGCCTGAATTGCGTCGCGCCTTGGCCTTTGGCCGGCACCTCCGGTTGATGCGATGCGGCGCGCTGGCGTCAAATCCTTCGCGTTTCCTTGGCGTTCACCTCAAATGCTTGTGCGGGCCGGCTCCGGCATTATCTCTTGGCGATCAGCAAACTGCAGGGAGCCGATTTCTTGGTCGCGAGAAAGAGAGCCGCCAACCGCTATTACAGCGGGCCGCCCAGCGATCATTTCGACGGCACCTTGTTCTTCAATCCCGGCGGACGGCCGCCGGGTCGCTTTGCCGATCTGTTGAAGTGGCAACTGAGCCGCGAGCGCTCGAAATGGCCGACGGCGGATCCGAGCCCGTTTCCGCCGGCAAGACCGGTCGAGCGCATCGATGGTTCTGCGCTGCGCCTCACCATGGTCGGTCATTCCTCGCTGCTCGTCCAGACAGCAGGCCTGAACATCCTGACCGATCCGGTCTGGTCGCGGCGTGTCTCGCCGCTCTCCTTCGCCGGGCCGAAACGCGTCAATCCGCCCGGCATCGCCTTTTCGCATTTGCCGCCGATCGACCTCGTGCTGGTCAGCCACAACCATTACGACCATCTCGACCTCGCCACGCTGAAGCGCCTGAAGGCAAAACACGACCCGCTGCTGCTGACGCCGCTCGGCAACGACACAATCATCGGCGCCGCCGTGCCCGGTATGCGGCTTTCCGCGCATGACTGGGGCGACCGGGTCGATATCGGCGATGGCGTCGCCGTCCACGTCGAGCCGGTGCATCACTGGTCGGCCCGCGGTGCTCGCGACCGGCGCATGGCGCTGTGGGCGGGTTTCGTCGTCGAGACGCCCGACGCAAAGATCTATTTCGCCGGTGACACCGGCTTCCACGGCGGCATCAATTACCGGCTGATGGCGCAAAAGCACGGCGGCTTCCGCCTCGCCATCCTGCCGATCGGCGCCTACGAGCCGCGCTGGTTCATGGCGCCTCATCACCAGGATCCGGAAGAGGCGGTGCAAGGCATGCTTTTGTGCAACGCCGCCTATGCCGCCGGCTGTCACTGGGGCACGTTCCGGCTCACCAACGAGCCGATCGAGGAGCCGCCCAGAAAGCTCGGCGAAGCGCTCGATGCTGCCGGCCTGCCGCGGCAACGTTTTCGCGCCTTGCGGCCGGGGGAAGTCTGGGACGTACCGGAGGTTTAGCGCGGCGGAACCTGAGGCATCACATAGACGTTTGTAGGTTGTTCAAACCTGTCGGTTGCGAGGTGCCTCTTATGATCAGGTGGATTATCATTCTTTTGATTATCGCGGCCGCGGCGAGCCTGCTCGGCATGCCGGTACTGGCCGGAGCCGCCGCCACCGGCGCGCGCATCCTCATCGGCATCGTGCTGATCATCTTCCTGCTGATCGTGCTTGGCGTTTTCGCGGTGACGTGAGAATCACGCCGCGCTGGTAATTTCTGCCGCTATCCGCCATATAGGCGCCAAAACCGGCAAGAGACCTTTCGATCGATGGCAAGCGCGGCCCCTTTCGCCAAGATGAACGGCATCGGCAACGAAATCATCGTTGCCGATATGCGTGGCCGTGCCGATCGCGTGGCGTCTGCGGCAGCCGTCGCGCTCAATGCCGACACGTCGACCCGGTTCGACCAGATCATGGCGATCCACGACGCCAGGACGCCGGGCACCGCCTTTTTCATCGATATCTTGAATTCCGACGGGACCAGCGCGCAAGCTTGCGGCAACGGCATGCGCTGTGTCGTCCAGGCGCTCGCCGCCGAGACCGGCCAGAAGACATTTGCCTTTGAAACAGTCGCCGGCATCCTAAACGCCGAGGAACATGCCGACGGAATGATCTCGGTCGACATGGGCAGGCCGCGCTTTGGCTGGCAGGACATCCCGCTGGCCGAGGAATTCCGCGACACCCGCATGATCGAGCTGCAGATCGGCCCGATCGATGCCCCGGTGCTGCATTCGCCGTCGGTCGTCTCGATGGGCAATCCGCACGCTATCTTCTGGGTCGACCGCGACGTCTGGTCCTACGAGCTCGAGCGCTTCGGCCCGCTGCTCGAAAACCACCCGATCTTCCCCGAGCGCGCCAACATCACCATCGCGCAGGTGACTTCGCCGGAGACCATGATCATCCGCACCTGGGAGCGCGGCGCCGGCCTGACCAGGGCCTGCGGCTCGGCCGCTTGCGCCGCCGTGGTCGCCGCGGCCCGCACCCGGCGCACCGGCCGCAGCGTCACATTGATAACGCCCGGCGGCGGCTCGCTGCATGTTCTGTGGCGCGACGACGACCACGTCATCCTCACCGGTGCCGCCGAATGGGAATTTTCCGGCAGCTTCGATCCGGCGACCGGGGCGTGGGCGCGCGACACCGAAAGCGCCGCCTGATGCCTTCTCTTGGCAACAAGGGCATCGAGGTCGTCACCTTCGGTTGCCGGCTGAACACCTATGAATCCGAGGTGATGCGGCGTGAAGCCGAAAGTGCGGGCCTCGGCGGCCTCGAAGGCGGCGCCATCATCTTCAACACCTGCGCCGTCACCGGCGAGGCTGTACGCCAAGCCAAGCAGTCGATCAGAAAAGCCCGCCGTGAGAACCCGGCCGCCCGCATCATCGTCACCGGCTGCGCCGCGCAGACCGGCCCGCAGGATTTCGTCGCCATGGACGAGGTCGACCTCGTCCTCGGCAATGAGGAAAAGCTGAAGGCGCATTCCTATCGTGCGCTGCCGGATTTCGGCGTCAACGACACCGAAAAGGCGCGCGTCAACGATATTTTTTCGGTGCGCGAGACGGCCGCCCACATGGTCGACGCCATCGAGGGCCGGGCACGCGCTTTCGTCCAGGTGCAGAACGGCTGCGACCACCGCTGCACCTTCTGCATCATTCCTTACGGTCGCGGCAATTCGCGTTCGGTGCCGATGGGCGCCGTGGTCGAGCAGGTCAAGCGACTCGTCGGCAATGGTTATGCCGAGATCGTGCTGACCGGCGTCGACATGACCAGTTTCGGCGCCGATCTGCCGGGCGCGCCGAAGCTTGGCAAATTGGTCAAGACCATCCTAAAGCAGGTGTCGGACGTGAAACGCCTGCGGCTTTCCTCCATCGATTCGATCGAGGCCGACGACGATCTGCTGGACGCCATCGCCACCGAGCCCAGGCTGATGCCGCATCTGCATCTGTCGCTGCAATCGGGTGACGACATGATCCTGAAGCGGATGAAGCGCCGGCACAGCCGCGACCAGTCGATCCGCTTTTGCGAGGATGTGCGCAAACTGCGCCCCGGTATCGTTTTCGGCGCAGACATCATCGCCGGCTTCCCGACCGAGACGGACGCAATGTTCGAAAACTCGCTGGAGATCGTCGAGGAATGCGGCCTGACGCATCTTCATGTCTTCCCGTTTTCGCCGCGCGAAGGCACGCCCGCCGCGCGCATGCCGCAGCTGCGCCGCGACGTCGTCAAGCAACGAGCGGCACGCCTGCGCACCGCCGGCGAGGCCGCCTATCGCCGCCATCTTGCCTCGCTCGCCGGAACGCATCAGTCGATCCTGGTCGAGCGTGACGGCCTTGGCCGCACCGAGGGGTTTACGCTGGCAGTGTTGTCGGCGGGCGCGCCTGGCGACATCGTCGAGGCTGATATCGCCGGCCATGACGGTATCAGACTGATCGCCGCGCCGCTTGCCGCCCGCGGCGTCTGAGAGCGCAAGACATGGCTGGTTTTTTCAAGAAGATATTTTCGTTCGGCAAGAAGGAAGTGGTCGAGGAGCGGCCCGACGAGACCGCACCGCTGCCGCCGATCAAATGGGACGAACTGGAGGCGCTGAAGCCGGCCGCCAAGCAGACCGTTCCGGAGTTTTTGAAACGCGAAGAGCCTCGCCCCGAGACCGAAGCCGTACCGCCGGTCGAGGCGGAAGCACCTGCGCCGCAGCCGGCGCCTGTTGAAGAGGCCGAGCCCGAACCTGCGCCGACCCTTCCGCCCGAGCAGGACACCCAGCCAGAACCCGCTCCGGTCGAGGAGCCAGAGGCGCCTGCCGAACAGGCGGCGTCAGACGCCGCTCCCGTCGTTCCCGAGCCAGCCCCGGAGCCAGAGCCGAAGGAAATTCCTGAGCCAGAGCCGACGCAGCCAGAAATCGTCCAGACTGAGCCTCCGCCATCCGAACGTGGCGCTGCCCCTCATCCGCCTGCAGGCACCTTCTCCCCGTATAGTGACGGGGAGAAGGGTGCTGATCGTCACGCCGAGCCTCGTTTTGAAAGCGGCAAAGAAAAAGCTCCGGCGCTGACGCCCCCCTCTCCCCGTCCCTTACGGGGGTCCGAAGGACGGGTGAGACAAGCGGCTCGCCCCGGAACGGGTAGGGGTGAGGGGCAGCGCCAACCTGGGCAAGACGCGGCACCCACTGCCGAAATCACGCCACCAGCACCCGAAGCGCCGCCGCCGGCCGAAATCCCGCCGCCGATCCGCCAGCCAGCGCCCGTCGAGACGAAGCCGCCGCTCGCCGAGATCGCGCCCGAGCCGGAGGCCGTCCCGCAACCATCGCCGGAGCCAAAGCCCGCCCCCGGCAAAGTCACCGTAACCAAGAAGGTCGAGCAGAAAGCCGAGCCGCAGAAGGCGCCCGAACCGGCGCCGAGGCGCTCCTGGTTCCAGCGCATGCGAGACGGGCTTGCGCGCTCTTCCCGGGAGTTGTCCGGCAACATCGCCGGCGTCTTCACCAAGCGGAAACTCGACGAGGACACGCTGCAGGACCTGGAGGACGTGCTGATCCGCGCCGATCTCGGCATGGAGACGGCTTTGCGCGTAACCGATGCACTCTCCGCCAGCCGCTACGGCAAGGACGTCTCCGATACCGAAGTCCGCGCCATCATGGCGGCCGAGGTGGAGAAGGTGCTGTCCCATGTCGCCATGCCGCTGGAACTCGACCTCAGCCATAAGCCGCATGTCATCCTGGTGGTCGGCGTCAACGGCACCGGGAAAACAACGACTATCGGCAAGCTCGCCGCAAAGCTCACCGATGGCGGCCTTTCGGTGATGCTCGCCGCCGGCGATACTTTCCGCGCAGCCGCCATAGAGCAGCTGAAGATCTGGGGCGAGCGCACCAACTCGCCAGTCATTGCCTCGAAGCTCGGCGCCGACGCCGCCGGCCTCGCCTATGACGCATTCGAGCGGGCGAAGGAGGCCGGCTCCGACGTGCTGATCATCGACACCGCCGGGCGGCTGCAGAACAAGACCGAACTGATGGCGGAACTGGAAAAGATCGTCCGGGTGCTGGGCAAGCTCGATCCGGAAGCGCCGCACACGGTGCTGCAGACGGTCGATGCCACCACCGGCCAGAACGCGCTCAACCAGGTCGAGATCTTCCGCAATGTCGCCGGCGTCAACGGCCTGGTGATGACCAAGCTGGACGGCACGGCGCGCGGCGGTATTCTGGTGGCGATCGCGGCAAAGCATAAATTGCCGGTCTATTTCATCGGCGTCGGCGAACAGGTCGACGACCTCGAACCCTTTTCCGCAAGCGAATTCGCCAGGGCGATCGCTGGCGTGGCTTGACGAGCATGATCCCAATAAGGTGCAGGCTTTTTGGATTGAATCGTGCGTAAGAAGGACCTTATGAGCCCACCCATTCTCGAACGCGACCCATCCGACCCGCAAAAGCAGAAGAAGGAAGCCGTCAATCCGCTGCTCAAGCTGGTGCTGGAGCTTGGCCCGCTGATGGTATTCTTCTTCGCCAATGCGCGCGGCGCATGGCTGGTGCAGAAATTCCCGGCGCTGGGCGAGTTCGGCGGACCGATCTTCGTCGCGACCGGCCTGTTCATGGCCGCGACCGCGATCGCGCTGATCGCTTCCTGGCTGCTGACCCGTACCTTGCCGATCATGCCGATGGTGTCGGGCGTCGTCGTCTTCATCTTCGGCGCGCTGACGCTCTATCTGCAGGACGATATCTTCATCAAGATGAAGCCGACCATCGTCAACACGCTGTTCGGCGGCGTGTTGCTCGGCGGCCTGTTCTTCGGCAAATCGCTGCTCGGCTATGTCTTCGAATCGGCCTTCAATCTCGACGCCGAGGGTTGGCGCAAGCTCACCTTCCGCTGGGGCCTGTTCTTCCTGTTCCTAGCCCTTGTCAACGAAGCGGTCTGGCGGAATTTTTCCACCGATACATGGGTTACCTTCAAGGTCTGGGGCATCATGCCGATCACGCTTCTGTTCACCTTCAGCCAGATGCCGCTGATCCTGCGCCATTCGCTCGAGGACAAGACCGAGAAAGCGGGAAAGGCCAGCAAGTAGCAATTCCAGGAAAAGGTGTGTGCTACGGTTTCCCTGGGGAATTGCGTCAGAATAGGAGGGGACGAGGATGGAATTCATCATCACGCGCGACGAGCTGAGGACGATCTACAAGACGCCTCGGCCGACCGACGGCTCGATCCGCAAGGAATTGAAGACATTGGACGGCCACTGCCGTTCCTTCATCGGCAAGAGCCCGTTCGTGCTGATCGGCTCGTCCGACGGCGCCGGCAATGCCGATGTGACGCCCAAGGGCGACAGGCCGGGCTTTGTGGCAGTGCTCGACGAGAAGACCATCGCCATCCCCGACCGGCCGGGCAACAACCGGCTCGACACGCTGGAGAACATCCTTCTCAATCCCTCGGTCGGGCTGCTCTTCCTCATTCCCGGCATGAACGAAACGCTGCGTGTCAACGGCGATGCCCGCATCACCGTCGATGCGGCATTGCGCGAGCGACTGGCGGTCGACTGCAAGGCACCGCAAAGCGTGGTCGTGGTGACGGTCAAGGCTGCCTACATGCATTGTGCCAAGGCCTTCATGCGCTCCGAACTGTGGAAGCCCGAAACCTGGTACGACCGTGCGACGCTGCCGACGCTCGGCCAGATCCTGCGCGACCAGCTGGCGCTTGCCGAAACGGCGGAGGCCACCGACCGCTGGCTTGACGAGGATTACAAGCAGACCATGTGGTAGCGTGCCCGGCAACGAATCGCCGAGCCGGTCCCTTTGCTGAACATTCTCGCCATTTCCGGCAGCCTGCGCGCCGCCTCGACCAATTCGGCCCTGGTCGCGGCCCTCACGCAAAACGCGCCGCCTGACTGTCACGTCTCCGTCTATGACGGGCTTGGTCGGCTGCCGATCTTCAACCCCGACGACGAAGGCGAGCGGACGCCGCCGCAAGCAGCGGCGCTGATCGATGCCGTCCCGCCGCTGACGGCGTCATCGTCTCCTGCCCGGAATACGCACACGGCGTGCCAGGCGGCCTGAAGAACGCGCTCGACTGGCTGGTGTCGCGCGATGCCGCCGTCGGCAAGCCAGCCATGCTGGTGCATGCCTCGCCGCGCTCGCTGTTTGCCCGCGCCGCACTGGTCGAGGTCATGCGGACAATGTCTTTCGCGCTCTATGAGGAAGCAGCGCTCGAAATCGCCCTGCTCGGCAAGAGGCGGCCGGAGGTGGAGAAAATCCTGGCGGAACCGGAAAACCGGCTGGCGATGCGCGGCGCCGTTTCGGATTTCGCCGAGTTCATCCGCGTCGGCTGAGCGGCGCTCAAACCTTGCCTCTGCGCGTCTCGACGTCGGTCTCGCCGACGAACCAGTCGCGTGCGGCGACCTCCTCGAAGACCACCCAGACATCGTTGTTGGTCAGGCCGGTGACGCCGGTTATGGCCGCTGTCACCTGGGCGGCGATCGCGGCCTTTTTGCCGGCCGGGTCATCGGCAATCACCTCCTTGACCAGGCGGATGTTCACGAATGGCATGGGTCCCTCCCTTGGATATGCCTGGCGTCCGCTCAGTAGGTTTTGGCGCCGTTGACCATGAGCCGGACCATGTAGAGCGAGGTCGTGCCGGCGATATAGAGGCAGTTCAGCTTGTTGCCGCCGAACACGCAATTGGCAACGACTTCCGGTACCTTGACCTTGCCGATCAGCGTCCCGTCTGGATCATAGCAGTGCATGCCGTCGGCGGCGCTGGTCCAGATGCGGCCGTCCGCATCCAGCCTGAAACCGTCGAACAGGCCGGCGGTGCAGTCGGCAAAGACCTTTCCGCCTGAGACCGTCTTGCCGCCCTGGCCGACATTGAACACCCGGATGTGCGCCGGGTTTTGCGCACCATGCGTGCGGCCGGTGTCGGCGACATAGAGTTGGCGCTCGTCGAGCGAGAAGGCGAGTCCGTTGGGTCTGACCATGTCGGTGATCACCGCCTCGGTCTCGCCGGTGCCGGGATCGACCCGATAGACATGGCAGGCGCCGATCTCGCTTTCGGCCTTGTCGCCCTCGTAATCGGTATCGATGCCGTAGCTCGGATCGGTGAACCAGATCGAGCCATCGGACTTGACCACCGCGTCATTGGGCGAGTTCAGCCGCTTGCCGCGCCATTTGTCGGTAATGGTGATGACCGAGCCGTCATGCTCGGTGCGGCTGACGCGGCGGCCGGAATGCTCGCAAGTAACCAGCCGGCCTTGCCGGTCGACGGTGTTGCCGTTGGAATTGCCCGACGGCTGACGGAACACGCTGACACTGCCGTCGGTCTCGTCGTAACGCAGCATGCGATTGTTCGGGATGTCGGACCAGACCACATAGCGCCCGGCTGCAAACCAGGCCGGTCCTTCCGCCCATCGGCAGCCGGTGAACAGCCTGTCGACCTGTGCATTGCCGTTGAACAGCCGCGAAAAGCGCGGATCGAGAACTTCGTAGAATTCGCTGGCCATGGTTCCTCCCGGTAGCAGTCGCTTGGCGAGGCGCGATCAAGCCAGCCCGCGATCGATATGGCAAGATCGATGATGCGTCAGAAGCATTGTGGAAGCGAATGCTGGCCCGAACGGCAGGTCACATCCGGTTAACCGGCTATGCGCCCAGCGCAATGGTGCATTGCAACATCTTATTTTTGCAACGCACCATAACTATGTCATGCTTCGTATCGATCAAGGGGAGGAACAACTGGCCGCAAATGCGGCGCAAAAGGAGACTCGCTATGATCATCGACAGCCTCATGAGCCGCGCTCGCGCCAGCATCGCCAAGCGCCGGCATTACAACCGCCTCGTCGCCGAAATCGACAGCTTCACCAGCCGCGACCTCGCCGACATGCGCGCCGACCGCTCAGAAATGCTCTACCAGGTCCACAAGCAGATCTACGGCTGAGTCTTTCATCGACCTATGACGAAACGGCGGGCAATCAGCCCGGCACGGCCAGCGCCTTCTCGATCTCCGGCAGCAGCAGCGTCTGCGCCGAGTCCGGCGTCAGCGGCCCGACATGCTTGTAGGCGATCTTGCCATCCTTGCCGATGACGAAGGTCTCCGGCACACCGTAGACACCCCAGTCGATCGCCGTGCGCCCGGCCTGGTCGACGCCGATCGCCTGGAACGGATTGCCGAGATCGCCAAGGAACCGACGGGCGTTTTCCGGCTGGTCCTTGTAGTTCAACGCTGCCATGACGAAGCGTCTGTCCTGCGACAGCGCCAGCAGCACCGGGTGCTCTTCGCGGCACGGCGCGCACCACGACGCAAAGACGTTGACCAGCGTCACCTTGCCGGCGAACTGTTTTGAATCGAGGCCCGGCAAATTGGTGCCCTCGAGCGCCGGCAGGTTGGTCTGCGGCGCCGGCAGGCCGATCAGCGCCGACGGCACTTCCGACACGTCGCGCCCGGACAAGAGCTGCGCCAGGAACAATCCCGCCAGCCCGAGAAAGACCAGCAGCGGCAGCAGCACGATCAGGCGTCGGCGCGCCGGTGTTTCCGTTTCCGTGCTCATGGCTTGACTGCCCTATCGGAGCGCCGGCGCACGCCGGATGCTTCCAGCTCGGCGAGTTCTCGCTTGCGGCCGCGCTGGTCCAGCAGGATCCAGCCGATCAGCCCGCCCAGCACCACGGCCGTGATCGCATAGGCGGCGGCGACATAAAGCGCGTGTACGCTCATGCTTTTCGCTCCGCGGCGCTTTCCAAACCGTCCGTCTCGCCTTGTTCCGACATGTCTTCTCTTAACGCCGCGCCATCGGCTCCGCAATTGTTCGCCGCGCCGCAGGGATGAGCTGAAGCCAACACATCAATCCGTTCCGTGCCGCAGCGCTAGCGCCGCCGCCACCGGCCCGAGCACGGCAAGGAACAGGGTCAGCGCGGCAAGAATGAGGAAGGGCTGCAGGAACGGATCGGGGTCAGCTACCGCGCCATAGCTTGCCGATACGCCGAAGATCAGCACGGGAATGGTCAGCGGCAGTACCAGCACCGAGATCAGCAGCCCGCCGCGCGGCAACGCTACCGCCACCGCAGCACCGGCGGCACCGATGAAGGTAATAGCCGGCGTGCCGACCAGCAGCGTCAGCGCCGTGGCGCCGATGCCGGCCGGCTCCATATTCATGAACAGGCCGAGCAGGGGAGCGGCGACGACCAGCGGCAGCACGCTTCCCGCCCAATGCGCCAGGCATTTCGTCAGCACGGTCAAGGCCAGCATTTGCCGGTCGTTGCCAAGCACCAGAAGATCGAGAGAGCCGTCTTCCCGATCAGCCTGGAACAGCCGGTCGAGGCCGAGCAGGCAGGCAAGCAAGGCGGCAATCCACAGGATCGCCGGGCCGATGCGGGCCAGCAGCCTCAGGTCGGGACCGACGCCGAAGGGGATGGTCGCGATGACGGCGAGAAAGAAAATCACTCCAGTCAGCGCTCCGCCGCCGGCGCGGATGCTCAGGCGGATGTCGCGCAGGAAGAGAGACCACATTATGGTTTGGTCCCGATGCAGGCGTGAAGGCCAAGCAAAGGATGGAGTTCCGTCGCAGGACGGAGGGCGGCGCCGTAGAGCACCAACATCAAACGGCCTCGCCCATCACCAGCCCTTGTGCCCGCTCGATCCCCAGCGGCAAATGCGTCGCCGCGACCACGATCCCGCCACTCTCGAGGTGCTTCTCCATCAATTCGCCGACTCTCTCCTCCGAAGCCTTGTCCAGTCCTGCGGTCGGCTCATCAAGCAGCCACAATGGCCGATGGCTGACCAGCAGTTTTGCGATCGCCGCGCGCCGGCGCTGCCCGGTCGAGAGATAGCCGAACGGCAGATGGCCGATGCGGCCCAGGCCGACGGTTTCCAGCGCCTCCTCGACACCCGCAGAACCCGCGCCCGAAAAATCGCGCCAAAAGCACAGATTCTCCTTAACGCTCAGCGCCGTCTTCATCGCGTTGAGGTGGCCGAGATAGTGACAGGCCGAGGCGACCGACGGGAAGTCTTCGCCACCACCTTCGAACCGCACACGGCCTGCCGCCACCGGCAACAGACCGGCGACGATCCTGAGCAGCGTCGATTTGCCGGCGCCGTTCGCCCCGGTGACGACCAGCGCCTGGCCATCCCCCAGCGCGAATTCGATGCCGGAAAATACCGTCTCGCCGCCGCGTTCGCCGCCCAGATTTTCGGCGATCAGCCGCATCCGTTCCCCTTCGCCGAAAAGTTCAAGTGCGGCTTCGGTGCGCCGCAGCAAAAATGGCGATTCCGTGTCTAGAACTATTCCAGAAAATTCTCTATATCCGCATCATCCGTGCCAGCGGTCGGCGCGGGAACCGAATTTGCGCCGAACCAGCGCGCGTGCCGCCTTGAACGGCCCGGACGCTTGGGAACGGACAGCGGAAATGGCCGTACCCGCACCTTTGCGCGTGATTTGCATGCCCACTGGCGTCCGTTCCCTCCCGGCAACCGACAGTTAGGGATCGCACGTGTCCAAATCACTCGACAGCTTCAATTGCCGCCGCACGCTGACCGCCAGCGGCACCGAGTACATCTACTATGACCTTGTCGAGGCCGAAAAGAACGGCCTCACAGGCATTGGCCAACTGCCTTATTCGATGAAGGTGCTGCTGGAGAACCTGCTGCGCAACGAGGACGGCCGTTCCGTCACCAAGGAGAGCATCCAGGCGGTCGCCGGCTGGCTGACCGACCGGGGCACTGCCGGCGTCGAGATCGCCTATCGCCCGGCCCGCGTGCTGATGCAGGATTTCACTGGCGTTCCGGCTGTGGTCGACCTTGCCGCCATGCGCGACGCCATGGCCTCGCTCGGCGGCGACCCGCAAAAGATCAATCCGCTGGTGCCGGTCGATCTGGTCATCGACCATTCGGTCATCGTCGACGAATTCGGCACGCCGCTGGCTTTCGCCCGCAATGTCGAGCTTGAATATGAGCGCAACGAGGAACGCTACAAATTCCTGAAATGGGGCCAGCAGGCGTTCCGCAATTTCCGCGTGGTGCCGCCCGGCACCGGCATCTGCCATCAGGTCAATCTCGAGTACCTCGGCCAGGTGGTGTGGACCAACAGCGAAGACGGCGAGACCACCGCCTATCCCGACACCTGCGTCGGCACCGATTCGCACACCACCATGATCAACGGCCTTGGCGTGCTCGGCTGGGGCGTCGGCGGCATCGAGGCGGAGGCCGCGATGCTCGGCCAGCCGGTTTCCATGCTGCTGCCGGAAGTCATCGGCTTTCGCCTCACCGGCAGGCTGAGGGAAGGCGTCACCGCCACCGACCTGGTGCTCACAGTCACCCAGATGCTGCGCAAGAAGGGCGTCGTCGGCAAGTTCGTCGAATTTTTCGGTCCGGGCCTGTCCAACATGACGCTGGCCGATCGCGCCACCATTGGCAACATGGCGCCGGAATATGGCGCCACCTGCGGCTTCTTCCCGGTCGACAGCGAAACCCTCCGCTATCTCACCATGTCCGGTCGCGACGAAGGCCGCATCGCCCTGGTCGAGGCTTATTCGAAGGCGCAAGGCTTGTGGCGCGATGCCGGCTCGGCCGATCCGGTCTTCACCGACCTGCTGGAGCTCGATCTCGGCAGCGTCGTCCCGTCGATGGCCGGCCCCAAGCGGCCGGAAGGCCGGGTCGCACTTGAAGACATTCCGGCTGGCTTCGCCAAGGCGATGGAGACCGAATACAAGAAGGCCGCCGAAATCGACAAGCGCTATGCCGTCGAGGGGACGGACTACGATCTTGGCCATGGCGATGTCGTCATCGCCGCCATCACCTCCTGCACCAACACCTCGAACCCGAGCGTGCTGATCGGCGCCGGGCTGTTGGCGCGCAACGCCAACCGGCTCGGCCTCAAGCAGAAGCCGTGGGTCAAGACCTCATTGGCGCCGGGCAGCCAGGTCGTGGCCGAATATCTCGAGAAATCCGGCCTGCAGAAGGAACTCGACCAGATCGGCTTCAACCTGGTCGGCTTCGGCTGCACCACCTGCATCGGCAATTCCGGCCCGCTGCCGGCGCCGATCTCCAAGACCATCAATGATAAGGGCTTGATTGCCGCGGCAGTCTTGTCCGGCAACCGCAATTTCGAAGGCCGCGTCTCGCCCGACGTGCAGGCGAACTATCTCGCCTCGCCGCCACTGGTCGTCGCCCACGCGCTGGCTGGGACCGTGACCAAGGATCTGACCACCGAGCCGCTCGGCGAGGATCGCAACGGCAATCCGGTCTATCTCAAGGATATCTGGCCGAGTTCGGTCGAGATCCAGGAATTCATCGAGAAGAACGTCACGCGCGAATTGTTCGCCCGCAAATATGCCGACGTCTTCAAGGGCGACGAGTACTGGCAGAACGTCAAGGCGCCGGAAGGCCAGACCTATGCCTGGGACGACAATTCCACCTATGTGCAGAACCCGCCCTATTTCGCCGGCATGACGTCAGGCTTCGGCAAGATCGGCGATATCAAGGGCGCACGTGTGCTCGGTCTGTTCGGCGACAAGATCACCACCGACCACATTTCACCGGCCGGTTCGATCAAGGCGGCCTCCCCGGCCGGCAAGTACCTCACCGACCACGGCGTCGGCGTCGCCGATTTCAACCAGTACGGCACGCGCCGCGGCAATCATGAGGTAATGATGCGCGGCACCTTCGCCAATATCCGCATCCGCAACCACATGCTGGGCGAGAACGGCCGCGAGGGCGGCTACACCATCCATTACCCGTCGAAAGAAGAGGAATCGATCTACGACGCCGCCATGCGCTACAAGAAGGAAGGCGTGCCGCTGGTCATCTTCGCCGGCGTCGAATATGGCAACGGCTCGTCGCGCGACTGGGCGGCCAAGGGCACCAATTTGCTGGGCGTCCGCGCCGTCATCGCCCAGTCCTTCGAGCGCATCCACCGCTCCAATCTTGTCGGTATGGGTGTCATCCCCTTCGTCTTCGAGGAAGGCACCTCATGGGCCTCGCTCAACCTCAAGGGCGACGAGCTGGTTGAGATCGACGGACTGGGCAACATCAAGCCGCGGCAGAAGATGACCGCCAGAATCACCTACGGCGACGGCAGCGTCAAAGAGGTTCCGATCATCTGCCGCATCGATACGCTGGACGAGCTCGACTACTTCAAGAATGGCGGCATCCTGCAATACGTGCTGCGCGATCTGGCAGCATAGAGAGAGGAGTAGGGGCAGTCAGGGAGTAGGGAACGCTTCCCCTATTCCCGGCTTTCCAAACCGTGCTGTCGCCGCCAGCAGCACACCGAGCATCAGCCCGTTGAGGATGTGCCACAGGAAGTGCGTGCCGAGCGGGAAGCTGCCGCAGACCAGCGGATCGATCATCCGGCAGATGACCGACACGACGAAGATCGCCGAGCCCGCCAGATTGTACCAGCCGGCACGGTTGCCGCTCGCCGCCACCAAGGCGCCGAAGAAGGCGAGCGCCAGGAAGGGCGGCAGATAGCCGGTCGTGCCGTTCGACGCCTCGCGCAGCCAGTCCGGCACGGCAAAGGTCACCAGCCCGGCGACGGCATAGAAGGCGACGAAGATGGCGATCGCCTTGCCCCATTTCATGCCGAGAAAACGCCGCAGGTTGAACAGCGTGTAGGCCAGCGTGAACCCGGCGATCGGCAGCACGTCGGCCCAGACCGTGCCACGGTTGGCAAAGGTGTGGAACAGCGACGAGCCGACGCCGATCGCCACCACCCACCAGGCCAGCACTTCGGCGAAGATACCGGTGCCGCGCTTGCGCACCTGCCAGACACCCCACAGCCCGGCGGTAAAAAAAGCCAGATTGCTCAGCGCATTGAGCGGTTCGGCCCAGAGTTCCGGCCCGGTCCGCTCGCAGTACAGGTCGACCGGCGCCAGGAGAGATTGCCACATGCTGATTGCCGCCCGAATCGCTTCCATCGTCTAGTGCAAGTCCACCTATTGCGCCCTTGCCAGCGGTTGCAACGGCAAAATTTCACCGCAACGTGACTTCCCGTTGACTGCCGCTTCTGCCACATATTTCGACAACCAGAACAAAGCCGGCGTCACCGGCGGGATCGGAACGGCCATGCCATCTCGAAGACCATTGCGGCTTGCGGCCCTTGCGCTGGCCCTCTCGGCATTTGCCGGAAGTGCCTTTGCCGAGCCAACCGACAAGCCATTAGGCGTCGTCGAGCTCTTCACCAGCCAGGGATGCAACTCCTGTCCGCCGGCCGACGAATTCTTCGCCGAGCTCGCCGCCAAGGAGGATATCGTCGCGCTCGCCTATCATGTCGATTATTGGGATTACCTCGGCTGGCAGGACACGCTGAGCCGCAAGGAAAATACCGAGCGGCAATACGAGTATATGCGCGCCTTCGGCAGCCGTTCCGTCTACACCCCGCAAGCCGTCATAAACGGCCGCAGCCATGTCAACGGCGCCAGCCGCAAGGAAGTCGACGGCGCGCTGGCCCGCATGGAGAGAGTCGGCGAAGGCATGCGCGTCGGCATCAAAGTCAGCCGGACCAGCGATCGCGTCATGATCGATGCCGGCGACGCCGTGACCGGCCCCGCCGACGCGCATGTCGTCATCGTCTATTTCAACCCGCCGCAGACGATAAAGATCGGCAAGGGCGAAAACAGCGGCCGCAGCATGACCTACTGGAACGCCGTCTCCAGCATCCAGACCGCCGGCATGTGGCACGGCAAGGCGCAGCGCTACGAACTGCCGATGAGCGAGATCGCCAAGAAGGGCGGCTGCGCCGTGCTGCTGCAGTCGGTCGGCAAGGACGGCATGCCCGGTCCGATCCTGGGCGCAGCCTTTATCCGCAAGCCTTAAATAGAGCGCTCCTCCTGCTTCCCTGTGGGAGAAAGGATAACCGCGCTCAAGCCTCCGACGACAGCCTGTCTGGAGGGATCGCATCGCCACGGCTCCGGCCAATAAAAAACCGGCGTCAGCTTGCTTCTGACGCCGGTCATTTAGGTTTTGGGATCGTCGCACCCGATCTTTCCAAGGAAAAACCGAGGTTGGTTCGATCCGACGCAGACCCGTGGGCGGGGGGCTTGGGGTTTACGAGCCGGTGCCGGACCGAACCGTCTCAGGCAACACCGGTAAATTCGTCGGACATTGGGGCATGAGCACGGATAAAAAAAGGCAGGATTGTGGCGAAGCATCACCAATTCCAACAGGCGTTTCGCAAACGTGACTGGACGCTGGAGAAACCGCACGGCGCTGCCCTTGCCCGGCCGGGCCTTGCAATTCGGCAACGAAAGCGCCAACTTTGGTCGGCGTACGATTCATTGCGAGGATCCAGGCATGACTGATCGCAGCAGCGGGATGGAGGATGGGGACGCATCCGCAATACTGATCCCGCTGCATGAGGCAAGACGCGAACGCCTCGACCAGCCGGTGCAGTTCGACCGGCGCGAACTGGACCAGATCCTCAGGCTCTACGGCCGTATGGTTGCCGCCAATGAGTGGCGCGACTATGCCATCGACCATCTCGCCGACCGCGCCGTTTTTTCTGTCTTCCGCCGCACCAGCGAAGTGCCGCTTTTCCAGATCGTCAAGGATCCGAAGCTGGCGCGCCGGCAAGGCGCGTTCGCCGTCATCGCCGCCGGCGGGCGCATCCTCAAGCGCGGCCAGGAGCTCGGCCGGGTGCTTGGCGTGTTCGACCGAACGCTGAAGCTGGTCGAAGCGTAACCTCTTATTTTTGTTCGCGGAACTTCCGCTCGGGCAGCGACTGCGGATCAGGCTGGATCGACGCCCCGCCATTGATCGGCAACTGCATGAACACCGTGTCGAGCCAGCGTCCGTGTTTATACCCTGAGCCTTCCAGGCGGCCGGAATGACGAAAGCCGAGCTTCTCGTGCAACCGTACCGAGGCGCTATCGGGCCGGCCGTCGCCGATCACCGCGATGATCTGGCGAAAACCTGCCGCCTTGGCCGCTTCGATCAGCCCTTGCATCAAGAGCAGCCCGACGCCTTGCCCTTTGGCCTCGGGCGCGACATAGACGGAATCCTCAACGACGAAGCGGTAGGCCGGGCGCGGCCGGAACGCCCCGGCATAGGCATAGCCGAGCACGCTGCCGGCCTTTTCCGCAACGAGATAGGGAAAGCCGCCCGCCATCAGGTTGTCGAAGCGCGCGCCCATCTCGGTGCGGCTTGGTGGCTCGAGTTCATAGCTGGCAGTGCCATTCGTCACCGCGTCGGCATAGATTTCCGTGATCCGGTCGAGATCGGCCGACGTCGCGGCCCGCAAGGTGATGCTGCTCATAATTTAGGCACGTCGTTCATCTGCCCTATATCACAGCAAAAGCCTGCACAAAAGAAAAGGGCGGCTATTGGGCCGCCCTTTCCAAACTCGCTGGTCCAGGAAAACCGTACTAGCGACGGTCGCCCATGAACTGCAGCAGGAACATGAACAGGTTGATGAAATCGAGATAGAGCCTCAATGCGCCCATGATCGCCTTGCGGCCGGCGACATCAGTCTCGTCACCCTCGAAATACATCTCCTTGATGTTCTGCGTGTCGTAGGCGGTGAGGCCTGCGAAGATCAGCACGCCGATCGCCGAAACGGCGAAGGAAAGCGCCGACGACTGCAGGAAGATGTTGATCACCATCGCGATGATCAGGCCGACCAGGCCCATGACCAGGAACGACCCGAACGCCGAGAGATCGCGCTTGGTCGTGTAGCCGTAGAGGGACAGCCCGCCAAAGGCGGCGGCGGTGGCGAAGAAGGTCTGCGAGATACTGGCGGTGGTGTAGACCAGGAAGATCGACGACAGCGACAGGCCGACGAGGCCGGCATAGACCCAGAACGTCGTCTGCGCGGCCGAAACGCTCATCGACTGGACGCGGAACGACAGGAACATCACCGCTGCCAGCGGGGCAAAGATCACCAGCCATTTCAGCGGCGAGCCGAAGATCGCGTAGCCGAACGAGGTCAGCATCTCGCCGCTTGGCAACGTCGCGACCGCCGAGGCGGGATCGCTGGTCGTGGCCAGCATGATTGTGCCGACTGCGGCAAGGCCGGTGATGAGGAGGCCAAGCCCCATCAGATTGTAGACCTTGATCATGTAGGCCCGCAGGCCCTGGTCGATGGCAGCATCGACGCCGGCGCCGGGCACGGCGCGCGTCTGATAATTGCGAACGGGATCAGCCATGGAAATCCTCATATTGCTTCTGCCCCGTCCGGTGTCAGGTCCATTTGAACCCAGGCGCCGCTGGCGGGGCTCCAGCATGCCTGCGCCGAAATATGATGGTTCTTGGTGTAAAGGACAAGACCGTAACCAAACGTAATGCTCCGTGAAGTGCGAGAGATCCGGTTTTATTGGCCTTCCCGCCCGAAACATTAACGAGATTTAATCAAAACCGGCTCTGGCTCAAAGATTCCGCAGCACCGGCGCCGCCTTGTGGCCCAGCACCCGCCACGTGCCGGCAAGGCCGATGCCGACGGTGACCACCAGTGAAAAGCCGATGGTCGCCACCGCCACCTCGGGCATGAAGTGCGATGGCAGCGCCATGATGCGCGCGACGACGAACCATGCCGCTACACCGCCCGCCGCCAGTGCGAAGATCGCGGTGGCAAGGCCGATCAGCATGTATTCCAGCGAAAACGCGGCGATCAGCGTTTTCCTGGTCGCACCCAGGGTCTTCAGCACCACCGCGTCGTGGATGCGAGCCCGGTTGCCGGCGGCGAGCGCGCCGGCCAGCACCAGCACCGAGGCGATCAACGCCACGCCCGCTGCCGCCCTGATTGCTGTGCCGAGCTGCGCCACCAGCCGGTTGACGATTTCGAGCGCGTCCTTGACCCTGACCGTCGTGACCGCGGGAAAGGCACGCGTGACGGCATTGAGAAGATGCGCGTCGTCGGCTGCCGACGCATTCGTCTCGGTCAGCGTCGCCAACCAGCCGTACGGCGCTCCGGCGAATGTATTGGGCGAGAACACCATGACGAAATTGATGCCCATGGTTTCCCATTCGACCTGGCGGAAATTGGCGATCTTGGCCGTGATGTTGCGGCCGAGCACGTTGACGGTGATGGTGTCGCCGAGCTTCAGCCCGATCTCGTTGCCTTCCTTGGCGGAAAACGAGACCAGCGGCTCGCCGGCATAGTTCTCCGGCCACCAGCTGCCCTCGGTCAGCGTCGCATTCTCCGGCATCTTTGCGTCATAGGTCAGGCCGCGATCGCCGCGCAGCACCCAGGCGCCCTCGGCCGGAACCTTGACCTTGTCGACAGCGACGCCGTTGAGCGCCATCACCCGGCCGCGCAGCATCGGCACCTTGATCAGCCTGCCCTGCGGCGCCTCTTTGGCGACCAGCGCAGAGAAAGCATCGACGTCGCCGCTCTGGATATCGACGAAGAAGAAGTTCGGTGCCCGTTCCGGCAGGCTGCCCGAGATCTGCCGCCTGAGATTGCCGTCGATCAGCGCCAGCGTCACCAGCAGCGTCAGCCCGAGGCCAAGCGACAGAACCACCGATGGCGTCAAGGCGCCTGGCCGATGGATGTTGCCGATGGCGAGCCTGAGCGCGGTCGAACGCACGCGCGGGCTTTTCTTTGCCGCCCACTGCACCAGCGAGCCGACGACACGCAGCACCAGGAACGACACCACCGTGGCCCCAATGAAGATCGAGGCAATACGGCGGTCGCCGGAAAACAGGATCACCAGTACCGCCAGGAGCAGGGCGATGCCCAATGCCGCGGCGATGTAGAGCGGGTGGGGAAAACCGCGGCCCTCGAAACCCATTTCGCGAAACAGCGCCGTTGCCGGCACGTCGCGGGCGCGGCCGAGCGGAAGCAAGGCGAAAGCCAGCGTCACCAGCAGCCCGAACAGCGCTGCCATGCCGAGGGCGCCGGGATAGAACCCACCTTCCGCCGGCACAGGAATAACCGATTGGAGTGCGGCGCTGGCCGCGAATGGCATCAATGCGCCGAGCACCAGGCCCAGCGTGATTCCGAGGGTGGCGATCATCAGGATCTGGACCAGATAGACGGCAAAGACGAACCCGCCCGAAGCCCCTAGGCTCTTGAAGGTGGCGATGACGCCGCGCTTGCCGTCGAGATAGGCACGCACGGCATTGGCCACGCCGACGCCGCCGACCACCAGCGCCGTCAGCCCAACCAGCGTCAGGAATTGCGAGAACCGCTCGATGTTCGAGGACAACGCCGGCGCCGCATTGCTGCGCGTGCGGATCGACCAGCCGGCCTGCGGGAACTCTTTTGCCGCCTGCTCCTGGATCGCCTTGATCTGTGTCTCGCCGGTGCCGCCGGGCAGCCGGACCTTATAGGCGTTCTCGACCAGGCTGCCCGGCTGGATCAGGCCGGAAGCGGCAAGCCCGTCGGTCGACACCATCAGCCGCGGCGCAAAGCCGAAGCCATCCGACACCGCATCCGGCTCGTTGACCAGCCTTGCACGCAGCTCGAATGTCGCGCTGCCGAGCTTCAGCCGGTCGCCGATGCCAAGATTCAGCCGCTCGAACAAAAGGTCCGGCGCGGCGGCGCCGAAGACGCCGGATTTTTCGCCGAACAGATCCTCTCGCGACAGCACCGGCTCAGTCTCCAGCGCGCCATAGAGCGGATAGGCGCCGTCGACCGCCTTGGCCTCGACCAGCGCCTGGTCGGAGCCGTCCTCGAGCCTGGCCATCGAGCGCATGTTGGCACTGTGCGAAACCGCGCCAAGCCGGTCGAGGAAGCTGCGTTCGGCTCTGGTAAGATCGCGCTGGTTGAGCTGGAAGCGGAGATCGCCGCCGAGCAGCGTCTGGCCCTGGTCGGCAACACCAGCGGAAATCGCTTGCGCGACCGAATTGACGCCGCCGATTGCCGCGACGCCGAGCGCGATGCAGGCAAGGAAGATCAGGAAGCCGGACAGCCCGCCACGCATTTCGCGCAGCGAAAACCGAAAGGCGAGCCTCAGTGTTTGCGACAGCGGCATCAGGCGGTCACCTTGCCGGCCCTGGTGGCCGGCTCAGGCGCGTCCTCGATCAGCCCCGACCGCATCGACACCTGGCGCGAGCAGCGCGCCGCGAGTACCGGGTCATGTGTGACCAGCACCAGCGTCATGCCGCGTTCGGCCGCCTTGGCAAACAGCAGGTCGGCGACGTGCCGCCCCGTCGCCTGGTCGAGATTGCCGGTCGGCTCGTCGGCGATCAGGATGCGCGGCGACGGCGCCAGCGCCCGGGCGATAGCCACGCGCTGTTGCTCGCCGCCAGACAATTCGCCGGGGTAATGGGTGACGCGATCGCTGAGACCGACCGCCGCCAGCTCGCGCGCCGCCCCGCCGAACGGATCGGCATGGCCGGCAAGCTCCAGCGGGACGGCAACGTTTTCCAGCGCCGTCATGTTGGGGATGAGATGGAAAGACTGGAATACGATGCCGATGTTTCGCCCCCGAAACGATGCGATCTGGTCTTCGCTTTTGCCGTTGAGCAGCTCGCCGGCAATTCGAACCGTGCCCGAATCGACCCTTTCAAGCCCAGCCAAAACCATCAGCAATGTCGACTTTCCCGAACCTGAGGGTCCAACGATGCCTGTCGCTTCGCCGCCCGCCACATCGAGGCTGACGCCCTTCAGCACATGGACCGAGGAGCCACCTTCACCAAGCGTCAGCGATACGTCTTTCAGCGAAATGACGGCTTCTTCCAAAATCAAATCGTCCTATATGGAGGATGAAGGCTAGAGCATCCGATGCTCGACAAAAGATGAAAACCTGCCTTCGCCAACAGATGTTCCTGGTTCATATGGGGCCTGCCGCATGGCTTTCAAACACACCTTTGCCGCAGCCTTCGCCCTTTTCCTCGCCGTTTGCGGCGCCATTTCGTCGGCGAGCGCCGAACCGTTCACCATTGTCGGTTTGGGCGACAGCTTGATGGCGGGTTATGGCCTCGGGCCAGGTCAGGGCTTCACCGAAAAGCTGCAGGCGGCGCTTCGCGCCAAGGGCTACGATGTCACGGTCGCCAATGCTGGCGTCTCCGGCGATACGACGAGCGGCGGCCTGTCACGGCTCGACTGGTCGGTGCCGGACGGAACGCAACTCGTCATCCTGGAGCTCGGCGCCAACGACATGCTGCGCGGCGTTTCGCCCGCCATAGCGGAAAAAAACCTGGACGCCATGCTGGCAAAACTGAAGCAGCGCAAGATCGCCGTTTTGCTTGCCGGAATGCGCGCGGCGCCCAATCTCGGCGCCGACTACCAGAAGGCGTTCGACGCAATCTTTCCGCGACTGGCTGAAAAATACGGCGTGCCGCTCTATCCTTTCTTTCTCGAGGGCATCGCTGGTCAATCCGTCCTGCAGCTCGAGGACGGCCTTCATCCGAACGCCGGAGGCGTCGACCGCATCGTCGAGGGTATCCTGTCCGGTGTGGAGAAGGCCATTGCAACGGTGCGGGGTAATTCCTGAAGGCGAGGGTTCGCCGCCGCACCACATTCCGTTGGGGAAGCTTTTAGGCAGCCCTGCGACCAACAAACCGCTTGCCCCGTTCGAATATCGATGATTCGCTAGGTGCAAGAGTTCGATTCGAGGACAGGAGGCTTCCCATGCCGCGTCTTTTTACCGCCCTCGAAATACCGCGTGATGCCGCTCTTTCGCTGTCCCTGCTCAGGGGCGGCCTGCCCGGAGCCCGCTGGATCGACGTCGAGAACTACCATCTGACGCTGCGCTTCATCGGCGATGTCGAGGGCCATGTCGCCGACGAAATCGCCAACGCGCTCGACCGTGTTCACCGCTCCTCCTTCCCGCTGACGCTGTCCGGCGTCGGCGCCTTCGGCCAGAAGAAGCCGCATGCGGTGTGGGCCGGGGTCGCCGCTTCGCCCGATCTTTCCGCATTGCAGGCCGAGATCGAGCGCATCTGCCAGCGGCTCGGCATCCCGGCCGACCCGCGCAAGTTCATGCCGCATGTGACGCTGGCCCGCCTGCGCAATTCGAGCCCGCTCGATGTCGCCCAGTACCTGTCGGCACGCGGCAATTTTTCGACGCTGCCGTTCCGGGTCGGCCGCTTCGTGCTGATGTCGTCGCGCGATTCGGTCGGCGGCGGGCCTTACGTCGTCGAGGAGGCCTGGCCGCTTTCAGGTGCCGACAACCGCGTCGCCAGCCGTTTGGTCGGCGCCGCCGACGCTTCGCGGATCATGCGGTAGGCGGATATGACCTGGGAGAAACTAGCAAAAGAGGCGATCCGCGCCGAACTTGCCGGCCTCGAAGGCTGGTCGCTTGCCAAGGATGGCGGCTCGATCACCCGCACCTTCACCTTCAAGAATTTCTCCGAAGCCTTTGCCTTCATGACCCGCGTCGCCCTGGCGGCGGAGAAGATGGACCACCATCCCGACTGGTCGAATGTCTACAAGACGGTAAACGTGACCCTCAACACGCACGACGCCGGCGGCCTGACGGCGCTGGATTTCGATCTGGCCAGAAAGATGAACCGCTATTTCGGCGGCTGAGCCTAGCTACACCTTGCAGCGAGGTTCGGCTTTCACCACATTTTGCCTCGCGGTCATGCGTGAAGTCACGCGACGGCCGCAAGGAGAGATTAATGGCGCAAAAATCCGGTTTTGATTTCTTCGGCCTCGGCAGCAAGCCGGGCAACGAGAGTGAAGTGCGCGACAAGTTCTGGCGTACGGCGAAGAAAGCTGCCCGGCATATCCCGTTTATTGAAGAGGTGGTCGCCGCCTATTACTGCGCCATGGACAAGAAGACGCCGCTTCGCGCCAAGGGCACATTGCTGGCTGCGCTCGGCTATTTCGTGCTGCCGACGGACGTCATCCCCGATTTCATGGTTGGGCTTGGCTTCACCGACGACATCGCCGTGCTGACCGCCGCGATCACAACCGTCAGCGCCCACATCACGCCCGCGCACCGGCTCGCCGCCAAACAGGCCATCGCCGACGAGAGCTGAGCCGGCACGGCGCAAAAAATCGCGCGAGACTTTCCGGCCGTCAAACCCACCGCCGCACCCGCGCCTTGTAGGCGCGATAGGCATCTCCGAACTTCCGCTCGAGATAGCGCTCTTCCGGCGCGATGACGCCGGTATTGATCACCCACAGCAGGGGGATGACGAGCGCGATAGCCCAAAGACTTCCGGCAGCGACGCCGAGGCCCAGATAAATGAGGGTCGCTCCCAGATACAATGGGTTTCTGGTCCGCCGATAGATACCGTCGACGACCAGCGCCGTCGTTGGCAAGGTCGGTGGTATGTTGGTTCCAGCGGCCTGAAAGCGGCCCGCCGCCATAAAGAGGAACACGAAGCCGCACACCGCGAGCACGGCGCCGGCCAGATAGCGGGCGAGCGCCTGCCCGGCCATGACCGGGAGCGGCGCGAGCACCTCGAGCACGGTTGCCGCCGCCAGGAAGCCGAGGAAAATCAAAGGCGGTAGCGCAATGACCCCGGGCACGTCGGACGCGCCCGATCCGCCCGCCGCCTCTCCGCCATCCGACCGGGGCACCGCGCCGCTAGCCGCCGCGCGGACGGCGACACGAATGCCGAACACGATCGCCAGGACGACTGTGCCGCCCGCGAGGATCAGGACTGTCTCGGAAATGGCCATGGCCAAATCTCCCGTAAGCCGCCAAGGAGGGCACCCTGGCCGAGTGCCGTGGCGACGAACGCAGACATGGTACCGCCTGCAGGGAAATTCGTCACGTACCTCAAGAAAAGCGGGTATCGCCGCGAAACCTAGCTGCTTGAAAAGTCAAACTCTTGCCGTTTTCGTGGCCTCCAAGTCGCGGAGGGACAGTGCGCCAGCCGCTTTTTCGAGCGGCAGCGCGAAGACGGCGGCGGTTTCCTGGCGTGAACATCCTTTTCTTAGGGAAATTCACCGTTTGGTAACCCAGATTAAATCAAAATGAAGCGACGGGCAGGACGCCGAGCCGGCCTGCCGCCGCACCAGTGGAATACGGGAAAAGCGATGCGCGGATTGATTGCTATAGTTTCCAGCCTGGCCCTGGTGGCCTTGACGGCGCCCGCGCTGGCGCAGTCGGCAACCAAGATCGGCCAGCATAATGCCTGGGGCACCTACAGTTATCAGGCGTCGGGCGGCGGCAAGGTCTGCTATGTCCTGACGGTGCCAACCGACAAACAGCCGCCGACGCTCGATCACGGCGACATGTTCTTCTTCGTCAGCCAGCGGCCGGGGCAGCAAGTGTCCTACGAGCCGCAATTCATCGCCGGCTACGCCTTCCAGGAAGGTTCCAAGGCCACCGTCACTATCGACAAGAAGTCTTTTTCGATGTTCACGCGCGGCAAGTCGGCCTGGGTCGAGAACGCCGCCGAGGAGCCGGTGCTGATCGCCGCGATGAAGACCGGCACCGACATGAAGGTGTCGGCCAAGTCCGGCCGCGGCAACACCACCACTTACGTCTTCTCGCTGAAGGGCATCTCGGCGGCGCTGGCCTCGATCGCCAAGTGCAAGTAGGCGGTTAGGCACGGTCTTCCCTTCCCTCCTTGTGGGAGAAGGTGGATCGGCGCGCAGCGCCGAGACGGAAGAGGGGTGTTGGACGGAACGCGGTCGGCGCCAAGCTGGAACACCCCCGACCGAGCTACGCTCGGCCACCTTCTCCCAAGGGAGAAGGGAAGACCACCTGCATGACTCCGCCGCTAACCTGTGCTATGCGCCGCGCTTCATTTCGGGCACGATGCTGTATTCGGCCGTAAATCGCTTATATTGGCGCAACAATGACCCTTTCATTCGATCTTACCACTGAGGGCGCGCGTGACGCGTTGCGCACCCGCACGACGCCTGAAAAGCCGTCGCTGATCGGCCTGACGCGCGCCGAACTCGGGGCCGCCCTCGTCGCCGCCGGCATCGTGCCGGTGCGCCAGGCGAAAATGCGCGCCCAACAGCTCTGGCATTGGATCTATGTGCGCGGCGTTTCCGACTTTGCCGGCATGTTCAACATCTCCAAGGATCTGCGCGCCGCGCTCGACAGGCATTTCACCGTTGCCAGGCCCGAGATCGTCGAGGAGCAGATTTCCTCCGACGGCACGCGCAAATGGCTGTTCCGCTTTCCGCCGCGCGGCGCCGGCCGGCCGGTCGAGATCGAGACCGTCTACATTCCCGAAGAAGGCCGCGGCACGCTCTGCATCTCGTCGCAGGTCGGCTGCACCCTGACCTGCTCCTTCTGCCACACCGGCACGCAGAAGCTGGTGCGCAACCTGACCGCCGAGGAAATCCTCGCCCAGCTTTTGACCGCCCGCGACCGGCTCGGCGATTTCCCCGACCGCGACACACCCGACGGCGCCATCGTGCCGGCCGAGGGCCGGAAAGTGTCCAACGTCGTCATGATGGGCATGGGCGAGCCGCTCTATAATTTCGAGGCGGTGAAGAAGGCGCTGCTGATCGCATCCGACGGCGACGGGCTTTCCCTGTCGAAGAGGCGCATCACGCTCTCGACATCGGGCGTCGTGCCCGAGATCTTCCGCACCGGCGAGGAGATCGGTGTGATGCTGGCGATCTCGCTGCACGCCACCAATGACGATCTGCGCGACCTTTTGGTGCCGATCAACAAGAAGTATCCGCTGAACGAGCTGATCGCTGCCTGCCGGGCCTATCCCGGCCTGTCCAACGCCAAGCGGATCACCTTCGAATATGTGATGCTGAAGGACGTCAACGATTCGATCGAGGACGCCAAGGCGCTGGTCAAGTTGCTCAAGGGCATCCCCGCCAAGATCAATCTGATTCCGTTCAATCCGTGGCCGGGCACCAACTACCAGTGCTCGGACTGGGAGACGATCGAGAAATTCGCCGACTACATCAACAATGCCGGCTATGCTTCGCCGATCCGCACGCCGCGCGGCCGCGACATCCTCGCCGCCTGCGGCCAGCTCAAGTCGGACTCCGAGCGTATGCGCAAGGTCGACCGGCTGGCGCTGGAAGCGATGATGATCGCGGGGCATGGCGAGGTGTGAATCGCGTCGTCGCCTATCTGATCCGCTTCGCCGTCATCCTTGTCGGCTATGGCGTTGCTTCGCTGGCGGCAAGCGCCTTCCTTAACATCATGTTCCTGGCGTCTCTTGGGCTGATGACGGACGAGACGCAACCGGCGGCGCAGGCTTCGCTGTGGTTTTCAGTCCCCTTCGTCGGGCTGTTCGTCGCCTATTTCGCTTTCATGCCGGCGGCGATCGCCATCCTGGTTTCCGAGATCCTTGGCCGGCGGGACTGGCTGTTCTATGCACTGGCGGGCGCGGCGGTAGCGGCGGTCTTCCTCGGCTTCGTCCACCAGACGGCCGATGCCAATTTCGAGGTTACCAACACAAGCGTCATGCTGGCGGTGATCGGCTGCGGTATGGTCGGCGGTATTTTCTACTGGCTGAGCGCCGGGCGCTCGGCCGGAAGCTGGCGCCAGATCAGCGCATGACCCCGCACCAAAGGTTCGGAAAGGATCATGCGCAAAATGAAAGTACCTATTTCGCCTGGGCCGTCAGGATCTTGAGAGCGAAGGCCGAAAAAACTCCGGCAAACAGATAGTCGACGACGCGGGTCACACGCGGGCTGGATTTCATCGCGGCCGAGAATTTTTCCGCCGCCAGTACCATCGGCGCCGTCACCGGGATCGCCAGCACGACGAACATCACGCCGAGGAAGAACAGCTTTCCCGGCGCGTTGGGATCATGCGCGGAGACGAATTGCGGCAGGAAGGTCATGAAGAACAGGATGATCTTCGGGTTGAGCAGATTGACCCCGAGCCCCGCGGCCCAGCTGCGGAACAGCGAGATCTGCGGCCCGCTCTTCTTCTCCGGTGAAAACGCCGACCCTTTTGTGATCGCCTGCCATGCCAGGAAGACCAGATAGCCGGCGCCGAAAATCTTCAGCACGAAGAACGCCATCGGCGAGGCGACGATCAGCGCCGAGACGCCGACCACCACCAGCGTGGTGTGAATCAGTGTGCCGCACAAGGCGCCGGCCATCGAGGCAAAGCCGGTGGCACGGCCCTGGCTCAGCGTGCGCGAGACGAACAGCGTCATGTCAGGCCCGGGCGTGATCGCCAGGATGAAGGTGGCGATGGCGAACTGGATAAGCGTCGTACTGTCGGGGATGAAGGACATGGCTCGTCTCGTAGCGGCAAAAGACGGCGCAGCCATAGCGCAGGACCCGTGTGCTCGCCAGCCTCTGAGCGATACAGCATCTGGTCCAAGCATCGTTCGTCCCTTGCGCTGGCCTAAAACGCCGTGATACCTCGCCCGCGAAGAACCCCTGTCGCGGAACTGCCCACCATGTCGAAAGCAAAAGCCGTCAAGAAAGTCGTGCTCGCCTATTCCGGCGGCCTCGATACCTCGATCATCCTGAAATGGCTGCAGACCGAGCTCGGCGCCGAGGTCGTCACCTTCACCGCCGATCTCGGCCAGGGTGGCGAACTGGAGCCGGCTAGGCGCAAGGCCGAGATGATGGGCATCAAGGACATCCGCATCGTAGATGTCCGCGAGGAGTTCGTATCCGATTTCGTCTTCCCGATGTTCCGCGCCAACGCCGTCTATGAAGGCAGCTATCTGCTCGGCACCTCGATCGCCCGGCCGCTGATCTCGAAACATCTTGTCGAGATCGCCAGGGAGACCGGCGCCGACGCGATCGCGCATGGGGCCACCGGCAAGGGTAACGATCAGGTGCGTTTCGAGCTTTCCGCCTATGCGCTGAACCCCGACATCAAGGTCATCGCACCCTGGCGCGACTGGTCGTTCAAGTCGCGCACCGACCTGATCAACTTCGCCGAGCAGCACCAGATCCCGGTGCCGAAGGACAAGAAGGGCGATGCGCCGTTCTCGGTCGACGCCAACCTTCTGCACTCCTCCTCCGAGGGCAAGGTGCTAGAGGACCCGTGGAGCGAGCCGCCGGAATTCGTCCACCAGCGCACCATCTCGCCGATGGATGCACCGGATGAGGTCACCGAGATCGAGATCGAGTTCCTCAAGGGCGATCCGGTTGCGCTCAACGGCAAGAAACTGTCGCCGGCGACGATGCTGGCGGCACTTAACGATCTCGGCCGCGACAACGGCATCGGCAGGCTAGATCTGGTCGAGAACCGTTTCGTCGGCATGAAATCGCGCGGCGTATACGAGACCCCCGGCGGCACCATCCTGATATCGGCCCACCGGGCGATCGAATCGATCACGCTCGACCGCGGAGCCGCCCATCTCAAGGACGAGTTCATGCCGCGCTATGCCGAGCTGATCTATAACGGCTTCTGGTTCGCGCCCGAGCGGCTGATGCTGCAGGCGATGATCGACAAGAGCCAGGAAGACGTTGAAGGCACCGTGCGGCTGAAGCTCTACAAGGGCAACGTGATTGTCACCGGCCGCAAGTCGAGGAAGACGCTCTATTCCGATGCGCTGGTCACCTTCGAGGACGACCGCGGCGCCTACGACCAGAAGGACGCCGAAGGTTTTATCCGCCTCAACGCGCTCAGGCTTAGGACATTGGCCGCGCGCAGCCGCACGGGTTGAGCCAAACACTATTCCAGGAAAACCCGGCGGAGACGCCGGGTTTCTATTTGGTATCCCTCGCGGGACGGAGGGATTCTGATAATGAAAACGCCATTTTTCTCCTGCTTGCGGCAGCCATCGTCTTTATTGGATGCCAGTCCTCGCAGGCGGCCTCGAAACGCGAGCAGAATCCAGACGGGTGCATCTCTGCTGTCCACCTGTGGAGCATCACGCTCAAGCACGATATCGCCTCTTTCATGGGCGTCTCGCAGGAGCACATGCCGGCCCTGTTCTGCCAGCGCCTTGCCGAAGGGGTGCGCACCGGACGCATCAGCTACTCCGACATAAACAGCCTGCAGCTAGATCAACCGACCGAAATCTGGATGGTCATCAAGGGCAAGTCAAAGGCGGCTGCTAGGGCCACCCCGGCGCCGCGGAACCCCAAATTCCGTACCTGCTCAAATGTTATCACCGGCTCCTTCGAGGTTGCCGCTTCCGAGAAATGCCCCTTGGGCGGCAGCTACTCGCAAGCTGCCGGAGTCCCGACGGTGATCGAGGGCAGGCCAAAGGCGGCTCCTTCAACGCCACGGAACTCCAAGTTCCGTACCTGCTCAAATGTTTACGCAGGCTCCTTCGAGGTTCCCGCTTCCAAGAAATGCCCATTGGGCGGCGGTTACGTGAACAATGGAGAGCCCAGGCGCTCGCCTCTCTTGGCATGCCACACGCACCGACAAAAAAGCCCGGCACACGGCCGGGCTTTTTGTCGAACGGACATTTCTAGTCAGCCGCCGTCGATCGCGTCGGCGATCTGGGCGATGGCCTGTTGGTAGACGCTCGCGGAATTCCAGCCGGCAATTGCACCGATATTCGCCTGCGCGCTGGCGCCCGGTCGCCAACCATGACTCTTGAGGAAATTGGCGGTAGAAGCCAACGCAGTGGCCTTGTCGCGCAGGTTTTTGTTGCCTACGCCATATGTCAAAACATTTCCGGGCAGGAACTGCGTGTGACCAATCTCGCCATGCGCGGCACCGACCGACGAGGCGCTCAACGCTCCGCGATCAACCAGCTTCAGGGCCGCAATGGCATGCGGGTAGAAGAACTCCGGACGGCGGCAGTCATAAGCGAGCGTTAAAATGGCGGAGACCGTATTCTGGTTGCCCATGGCGGAACCGAAGCCGGTTTCCATGCCCCAGATGGCGAGCAACACGCCCGGCGACACGCCGTAATTCTGTTCGATCTTGTCGAACAGCGCAGCATTGGCCTTCTTCAGCGCACGGCCCCTGGCAATGATCGCGGACGCGCCACGGCGCTTCATGAAAGCTTCCACCGAGCCGCTGAAAGCCTTATGGATGGCGCGGTCGACGGAGATCGTCTTTGTCGCGTAGGTTGCGCGAGCCAGAGCGGCCAGACCCTTCGAGCCGACGCCGTCGGCCTTGGCCTCTGCAGCGAACTCCGGTTTCCACGCCTCGAAGCCGGCGCCGCTCTTGCCACAGCTGGCCGCCTGCGCGCCCGTCGCCAGCGCAAGCACCGCCACCACCGTGGCCACTACAAACATCTTCCCCTTGGCAAGAAATGCCATGCTGCTCTCCTGGTTGCCTGAATCACGTTCCCAATTGCGAACTTGCCTGCGAAACACCTGCTTGTCACTGCCCCGGCGCCACGCCGATGCACTCAATACAGCAGGAACCTCAAATCCACCACACTGGCGGACGCCCGGGAATTTGCCTACGATCAAGTAATTATTGTGGCGGGGGCAGAATAAGCATGGAAGACGTTGATGTCGTGATCATCGGCGCCGGTTCAGCCGGGCTTTCGGCTGCCAAGAGCCTGCGCGCTGCCGGTTTTTCCTTCAAATTGTTGGAAGCGATGAACCGCATTGGCGGCCGCGCCTGGACCAGCGATCAGCATTTCGGCGTGCCGTTCGACATCGGCTGCGCCTGGTTGCATGCCGCGGACCGCAATCCTTATTTTCCCGAGGCGAAAGCCGCCGCCTGGACGCTTCACCATCACGACATGAATGTCGATCATCTCTACTACCGCGAGCGAAAGGCAAGCGAAGCCGAAGAGGCGGCGATGAAGGTGGCCGACGCAAGGCTGTTCGAACTGGTGGCGGCACATCAGGTGAGGGAAGGCGACGACGACCGTCTTTCGGCATTGCTCGCCAAGGGACACGCGCCGCGCGCCGCCGCAACCTTCGCCGGGGCGATGGATTTCGGCGCCGACGAGGACGAGATATCGATCCGCGACTTTCAGGCCGCCGCCGATCTCGATCCGAACTATTTCACCAGGGAAGGCTTCGGTACGCTGGTTGCGCGCTTCGGCGCCGATGTGCCGGTGGAACTGTCGACGCCGGTGCGCAAGATCGTCTGGGATGGGCCGGGCGTAGCCTGCGTCACCGATCGCGGTACCATCTGCGCCAAGGCGGTTATCGTCACCGCCTCGCCGGCAGTGCTCGCCTTCGAGGAGATTGCGTTCTCGCCTGCACTCCCCGATGCGCATTTCGCCGCCTTCTTCGACCTGCCGATGGGCATGCTGACCAAGCTGCCGGTCGAAATATCCGGTACAAGGCTCGGCCTGGAGCCGTTCGACGATTTGCTGATCGAGCGGCTGGCCAGACACGACATCTACTTCCTCTGCTTTCCCTTCGACCTCGATCTGATGGTCGGTTTCGTCGGCGGCGATTTCGCCTGGGAGATGTCGGCGGCGGGCGAGGCGGCCGGCATCGACTTCGTCGTCGACCGGCTCTGCGGCATCTTCGGCGGCGACATACGGAAGCATGTCGGACGCGCGATGATGACCAATTGGGGCGCCGAGCGGTTCGTGCGCGGCGCCTATGCGGCGGCGCGGCCAGGCCGCTCGCAAGCGCGCGCCACGCTGATGCAGCCGGTGGCGGAAAAGATCTTCTTCGCCGGCGAGCATTTGGCCGGTCCGCTGATGCAGACGTGCGGCGGCGCCAGGCTATCGGGCGCGGCAGTGGCCAAGGAGGTCGTCGCCCAGCTTGCGGCAAAATAGCGTCGGCCGGCAGGAACGTGGGCAGCTGACAGGCGTTTGGCGTTCTCCTGTTCGTATTGTCCTTCGCATTTCGAATGATTTGAGACGCCAATGAAGCTTTTCGACTGCCCGCATTGCGGCCACCGTCTCTATTTCGAGAACGCGCAATGCTTGAACTGCGCCAGCCTCGTGGTCTACGATCCCGAGCATGCGTGCTTCGCGCTGTCCGGCGGCGACGTCTTCCATTGCACCAATGCCGACGAATGCGCCTGCAACTGGATGGCGGAGCCCGGCCACGCCTTCTGCCGCGCCTGTGCGCTGAACCAGCTGATTCCGGATCTGTCGGTCGACGGCAACCGCCGCCGCTGGATCCGTGTCGAGGCGGCAAAGAAGCGTGCCGTGTATTCGCTGCTCGCCTTCGGCCTGCCGGTCGCACCCAAGCAGAATCCCGGCGACGAGATCGGCCTCGCTTTCGATTTTCTTGCCGATCCGATCGGCGGCGGTCCCGGCGGCGAGCGTATCTTGACCGGCCACGACAACGGCCGGATCACGCTCAACGTCGCCGAGGCGGATTCGGCAGAGCGCGAGCGACGGCGCGTCGAGATGGGCGAGAACTACCGCACGCTGCTCGGCCATTTCCGCCATGAACTCGGCCATTATTACTGGGACCGCCTGATCCGCGACGATCCGCAAAGGCTTGCCGGTTTTCGCGCTTTGTTCGGCGACGAGCGCGCCGATTACGAACAGGCGCTGAAGACCTATTATGCCGATGGCGCGCCGCCCGACTGGCAGCAGCGCCATATCTCGGCCTATGCGACGTCGCACCCATGGGAGGACTGGGCCGAGACATGGGCGCATCACATGCACATCACCGACACGCTGGAGATGGTGCATGCCCTGAATTTCCCGCTCGGCCGGCTGGCGACCGTTGAAGCCAACGAGCTGCCGCGCGCCGATACCGGCGGCAAGTTGCAGCCGGCACCATCGGAACCCGCCCCCAGGCCAGAGCCCTTCGAAAGGATTCTCGAGCGCTGGCTGGTGCTGTCGGAGGCATCCAACTCGATCAACCGCTGCATGGGCCTGCCCGATCTCTATCCGTTCGTCATCTCGGACGTGGCGGCGCAAAAACTTGCTTTTGTTCACGAGCTTTTGACCGACCTGCCGAAAACGACTGGAACAAATCGTGAGCCGGCCGAAGCCTTTTAGCCGGAACGCATGCGGCTTTGCTTCGTTTTCGGTCCCGAGGGACTGTGAAACGGAGAGAAAACCATGAAACGCATATTGTTTCCGGCGGTGGCCGGAGCGCTCATAGCGATGTCGGGCTCTGCTTTGGCCGACACCGCCGTCTCGGCCATCACCGATCTCAATGTACGCGCCGGCCCCGGCCCACAATATCCGGTCATCGGTGTGCTCGCGGCCGGCCAGTCGGCGACGCTCGACGGCTGCATCGCCAATAGCAAATGGTGCACCATCGCCGAGGCCAACGGCCAGGGCTGGGTCTATTCCGACTATGTGACGGCCGATTTCGGCGGCAGCCGTGTGGTCCTGACACAGCGTCCGGCCAGCGCCGACATTGCCGTCGTGACACCGCCTGCCGATAGCGCCGAGTATTCCGACACCTATACCGGAGCGATCGTTGCCGGCGAGGCGATCGAGCCCATCCGCAGACCGCCGGCCGAGATCCGCACCTATGTCCGTACGCATCGGCTCGAACCGGTCTATCTCGAGGGCGAGGTGGTGACCGGCGCGACGTTGCCTGACACCGTCGAGCTGCGCGAGATTCCGGACTATGATTACCGCTATGTCTATGTGAACGGCCAGCCGGCACTGGTCGATCCAGGCACCAGGCGCATCATGTACGTCGAGCGCTGACAATACAAACAGGGCGGTCGCCCTATAGCGGCGGCCGCTCGCACTGCCGACATTGCCACAAGCCCGTACTGCCGCTGCAATACCGGTTTCCACATTGCGGCCGATGTTCTAGACCTTGCGAGCCGAAGCACCAGCCAGCGAGCCCGCGTGACGATCGACCCAACCGCCTTCCAACAGTACCGGCACACCACCAACAACAAGACCACTTTGCCGCGGCTTCTGCTTGGAGCGGTGGTCGTCATCCTGTTCTGGCTCGGAACCACTGCCGCCGTGCTGTTCGGCGGCACATATGCCTTTGCCGTTTGGCAGGCGTCATCTGGCACCGCCTCGCCAGGTGGAGGAGCGGTGCAGGATTTCATGGCCTCTCCTGCGGGCATCCTCGCGGCGCTGGCTTCATTTGCCGGAATCTGGCTCGGCCTTTGGGCTGCAATGCGCTGGATCCATCGCGAGAAGCTGACCGCCCTGGTTGGCGTCAGCCGGCGGATTTCTTGGGCGGGGTTCCTGAAAGGGTTGACCGCGGTGCTGATCACGTCGCTGCTTTCCGAGATCCTGCTTTATGGTTTGCAGCCCGACATCGCGCGCGGCGCGATCGGCCTGTCCTCGTGGCTTTTGTTCCTGATCCCGATCACCGCCCTGACCTTTCTGCAGACCTCGTCGGAGGAGATGCTTTTTCGCGGTTATCTGCTCAGGGGCCTGGCGAGCCGGTTCCAGAACCCTTTCATCTGGGCGCTGCTGCCGGGATTGCTGTTCACCGCCCTGCACTGGAGCCCAGGTTCGAGCGCCGCCATCAATGCCTGCGTGCTGGCCTCGATCGCCGCCTTTGCGCTGTTGCTGACGCTTCTGGTCTATGCGACCGGCAATCTCGGTGCCGGCTTCGGCGCCCATCTCGGCAACAATCTGACCGGTTTCCTGCTGATTTCGCACCAGCAAAGCTATAATTCCTTCGCCCTGTTCAACGCCAAGCCGCTCGAATCCGCCGGCTGGACGACTTTAGACGCCGTCCTCATCGCCGTGATCGGCATCGTCAGCAGCCTGTTGACTGTTCTGTTGCTTTTGCATCCGCGCTCATCGCTGAAGGTCGAGCCGGATATGCCGCTCGCCGGCGGCGTGCGCTGATGCGCCTTGCCTGCCGCCCCGAGCATATTTGGCGCAAAGCCTGACCAAAGCTTGACTCTGCAGCCGATTTCCTGTCTACACGCCGCGAAATCCGCGACGAGTATTCCTCCGAGCAAACCGACCGGGACGCCGAAACCTCCTTGAGGTGAAGTGCTGTAAATCGATCCCGGAGGCCAACACCCGGCAGCGCTATGCGCCCCCGGGTGCTTTTTGGCTTTGGGCTTTTGCCCGGACCGGCTTTTGCTTGGACAGTTGGCGCGAACGCATTACCTCTCGGGCATCATCCGGGTGCCAGGGAAAAGGAAAAAGAATGTTTGAATCGCTACAGGAACGCACAAGAGGCGTGGAGGGCCATCGGCCCGACAGGGATCAAAATCAATCCAAGGCGCTGTCGCGCGGTGGGTTGACCAATGTTTGAGTCCCTGCAAGAGCGCCTTGGTTCGATCCTGAACGGCCTCACCGGCCGCGGCGCCTTGTCGGAGGCTGACGTCTCGGCGGCGCTGCGCGAGGTACGCCGTGCGTTGCTCGAGGCCGACGTGGCCCTGGAAGTGGTGCGTTCCTTCACCGACAAGGTGCGCGAGAAGGCCGTCGGCGCCGCCGTGGTCAAGTCGATCAAGCCCGGCCAGATGGTCGTCAAGATCGTCCATGACGAATTGGTCGAGATGCTCGGCGCCGAGGGCGTCGCCATCGATCTCAATGCACCGGCTCCGGTCGTCGTCATGATGGTCGGCTTGCAGGGTTCCGGCAAGACGACGACCTCGGCCAAGATCGCCAGGCGCCTCACCGACCGTCAAAACAAGAAGGTTTTGATGGCCTCGCTCGACACGCGGCGTCCCGCCGCGCAAGAGCAGCTCCGCCAGCTCGGCGAGCAGGTCAAGGTCGCCACATTGCCGATCGTCGCCGGCCAGACGCCGGTCGATATCGCCCGCCGCGCCGTGCAGGCGGCCAAGCTCGGCGGCCATGACGTCGTCATCCTCGACACTGCCGGCCGCACCCACATCGACGAGCCGCTGATGGTCGAGATGGCCGACATCAAGAAGATGTCGTCGCCGCACGAGATCCTGCTGGTTGCTGATTCGCTGACCGGCCAGGACGCCGTCAATCTGGCAAAAAGCTTCGACGAGCGCGTCGGCATCACCGGCCTCGTGCTGACTCGCATGGACGGCGACGGCCGCGGTGGTGCGGCGCTCTCGATGCGCGCCGTTACCGGCAAGCCGATCAAGCTGATCGGCACCGGCGAAAAAATGGACGCGCTGGAGGAATTCCATCCCAAGCGTATCGCCGACCGCATCCTCGGCATGGGCGACATCGTCAGCCTCGTCGAAAAGGCGGCCGAGAACATCGACGCCGAACAGGCGGCGGCGATGGCCAGGAAGATGCAGTCGGGCAAGTTCGACCTGAACGACCTCGCCGGCCAGCTTCAGCAAATGTCGAAAATGGGCGGCATGGGGGGCATCATGGGGATGATGCCCGGTATGGGCAAGATGAAGGATCAGATGGCCGCCGCCGGTCTCGACGACAAGATGTTCGGCCGCCAGCTCGCCATCATCTCGTCGATGACCAAGGCGGAGCGCGCCAACCCCGATATTCTGAAGCACTCGCGCAAGAAGCGCATCGCCGCCGGCTCGGGCACCGACGCGGCCGAAATCAACAAACTGTTGAAGATGCATCGCGGCATGGCCGACATGATGAAGGCGATGGGCGGCAAGGGCAAAGGCGGCGGCCTGATGCGCGGCATGATGGGCGGCCTCGCTTCCAAGATGGGGCTCGGCGGCATGATGCCTGGCGGCCCAGGCGGTCCCGGAGGCGGCATGATGGGCGGCGGCATGCCGGATCTCTCCAAGATGGACCCCAAGCAGCTCGAAGCCTTGCAGAAGCAGGCGCAGGCGGCCGGGCTCGGCGGCATGAAGGGCCTGCCCGGCGGTCTTCCCGGTGGCGGTGGCCTGCCTGGGCTGCCCGGCGGCATGAAACTTCCCGGCCTGCCGGGCGGTGGCGGGCTGCCAATGCTTGGCAAGAATGGCCTCGGCAAGAAGAAGTGAGGGCGCCATGAACGAAGAGAAGGACATGGCGGACGCACGTGCGGCGCTGGCCAATTATCGCGCCTCGATCGACAACATCGACGCGGCGCTGATCCACATGCTGGCCGAGCGCTTCCGCTGCACCAAGGCAGTCGGTGTGCTGAAGGCGGAACATGGCCTGCCGCCTGCCGACCCGGCGCGTGAGCAGGAGCAGATCGCCCGTCTTCGCCAACTGGCCAAGGACGCCCATCTCGACCCGGATTTCGCGGAGAAATTTCTGAACTTCGTCGTCCGCGAAGTGATCCGCCATCACGAGCAGATCGCCGCATCCAACGGCGTGACGAAAACCGGCTGAGGACCAGCCACCAACCGATCAACCAAATCAGAGCTTTTAGGAGAAGAGAAATGCCACTGAAAATCCGATTGGCCCGTGCGGGCTCGAAGAAGCGTCCCTATTACCATGTCGTCGTCGCCGACGCGCGTTCGCCGCGTGACGGTCGTTTCATCGAGTCGCTAGGCTCGTGGAACCCGCTGCTGCCCAAGGACGGCGAACGCGTCAAGGTCGACGCCGAGCGCGTCAAGCATTGGCTGTCGCATGGCGCCCAGCCGACCGACCGCGTGCTGCGCTTCCTCGATGAAGCCGGCATCGCCAAGCGCGAAGCTCGCTCCAACCCGAAGAAGGCCGAGCCCGGCAAGAAGGCGCAGGAGCGCGCAGCCTTGCTGAAGAAGGCGCAGGAAGATGCCGCCGCGGCCGTTGCCGCCGCTGCAGCCGCGCCGGCCGAGGCGGAAGCCGCCAGCGCCGAATAAATCATCTCCACAACCACGAAACGGCGGGCCTTGCCCGCCGTTTTGCTGTTCGTCCGCATGGTGCGGCCCGATCAATAGCCCTCTGGGCAACTCGCAACGTACACACGACCGTTACGATCGCGATAACGGCACTGGCCGCTTTCGCTGGCACGGCCGATCAGCGCACCGGCCAAAGCGCCGGCCGCACCACCGATCACCGCGCCCTTGGTTGGGTTGCCGGCCACCGCAGCGCCGACCGCCGCACCGCCCAGGCCACCAACTGCCGCGCCTTGCTCAGTGCGGGAGCAGGCACCGAGCGGTACCAGCAAGGCCATCAAGATCATCACCTTTTTCATTGTCGTTCCTCTCCAACAGGGTGCCGTCCTCGCCGCTGAACCTCCTAACTCGCAACCAGGCGATTTGATCCAAAGAAGAAGATCGGCTGCCGCCCGGCGGCGCTCGATTTGATCCAACTCGATTTGATCCAAAGAGTAGAAAAGCGGCGGCAGATCGCGCCCGCTCTGGCGGCGTGGCCACCATCGAACCGCTTTCGAAGTCGCCGCTATTGGTTGAATGGGAACAACCCGCGCACCCTTGGATCGCGCAGATACAGGCCACCCCAGAGGATGGCGCCGAGATAGACGCCGAACAGTATGTGCGAGAACAAAGGGCTGCCGATCCGCACATGCGTGGCGAGGGCGCCGCCGAGATAGGCGGTGAGCAGGATGGCGCCACGCACCGAGGTGCGCGGCAGCGCGTAAAGCGCTGTCGAGACCAGTCCGATGATGCCGAGCATGCGCGAGACATTGGCATCGGCCGGCCAGCCGAGCTGCACCATAGTCTGGGTGACGATTTCGAGCGGCGGTAGCTTGATCACGCCGTCGAAGATCATGAACAGCACGATGACGGCGCTGAGCACGCGGCCGGCCCACAAGGCACGCGATGAGACGGGTGCTGCCTGAGACATAGTCATTGATGTTCCCTCCGGTCGTTGTGAGCACTGGCTCCTCCGCCAGCTCGAACCAAGGACGCGGCCCGTGACGGCGACCCGACATGCCTCCAGTTTTTCACCCCAGCGGCGAACCTTGGGTGTGTACGTTCAGTCAGCAACGAACCTGGCCAAGTCCACCTTGCGGGGTGAGGTGGAGGGCGTTATCGAAAATCCATAGAAGTGTCTTCGAGCGCTCGACGCAGCAGCCGCCTAGTCGCACAACGAAAGCAATCGATGGCCGGAGCGACCGACCTGAAACAGTTGCTGGCGGCAATGACGCCGGAATTGCTTGCCGGGGTTCATGTGTTCACCACGTTGCCACCCGATGCGCCCGTTCCCGACAGGCTCCACCCGGTGATACTATTTCGCGAGCGCGAGGGCATCACGCTGATCGTGCATGAAGACCATGCCAAGGCCGCTGGACTGAAAACCGTGTTCCGCTGCCGGATGCTGACGCTGAACATCCATTCGTCGCTGGAAGCGGTCGGCTTCCTCGCCGCCATCACCGCACGACTGGCCGCGGCCGGCATCGGCGTCAATCCGGTCTCGGCCTTCTACCACGATCACCTGTTCGTGCCCGCCGACCGGGCGGAGGAGGCGCTGGAGTTGCTGTTGGACCTAGCGGAGGAGAACCGGCTGTGACGCCGGCACCTTGCTGCCTATTTGAGACGCCTGCGCTGCCCCTCATCCTCCAGCCGGAACCTTCTCCCCGTGAGCGGGGAGAAGGGCGCTAACGGCCGAAGGCCGTGCCTGCGACCGCAGGCCGCCGGTCGTCCGGCGCCCCGCGGAGGCCAGCCGCGTTAGCGGCGATACGGCCGTGAGCGAAACTACGCCGCCTTCTTCTTTGGCTGGATCAGCCCGCGCTCGACCAGCATCTCGGCGATCTGAACCGCATTGAGTGCCGCGCCCTTGCGCAGATTGTCGGAGACGATCCACATCGACAGGCCGTTGTCGATGGTCGAATCCTCGCGGATGCGCGAGATGAAGGTGGCGTCCTCGCCGGCCGATTCCAGTGGCGTGATGTAGCCTCCGTCCTCGCGCTTGTCGATGACCTGGCAGCCCGGCGCCTCGCGCAGGATCTCGCGCGCCTCATCGGCGGTGATCGGCTTTTCGAACTCGGTGTTGACCGCTTCCGAATGACCGATGAACACCGGCACCCGCACGCAGGTCGCCGTCAGCTTGATCTTGGGGTCGAGCATCTTCTTGGTCTCGGCCACCATCTTCCACTCTTCCTTGGTGAAGCCGTCGTCGAGGAAGACGTCGATATGCGGGATGACGTTGAAGGCGATACGCTTGGTGAACTTCTTGACGTCGACGGTGTCGGCGACGAACACCGCGCGCGTCTGCGTGAACAATTCGTCCATGCCTTCCTTGCCGGCGCCGGAGACCGACTGGTAGGTGGCGACGACGACGCGCTTGATGGTGGCAGCGTCATGCAGCGGCTTCAGCGCCACGACCAGCTGCGCCGTCGAGCAGTTCGGGTTGGCGATGATGTTCTTGCGCGTGAACAGCGAGATCGCATCCGGGTTCACTTCCGGAACGATCAGCGGCACGTCCTGGTCGTAACGGAAGGCCGACGAATTGTCGATGACGACGCAGCCCTGCTTGCCGATCTTCGGCGACCATTCCTTGGAGACGTTGCCGCCAGCCGACATGATGCAGATGTCGGTGTCTGAAAAATCATATTGGTCGAGCGCCCTGACCTTCAGCGTGCGGTCGCCGAACGACACTTCCGTGCCCTGGCTGCGCCGCGAGGCCAGCGCCACCACCTCGCTCACCGGAAAGCCGCGTTCCTCCAGTATGTTGAGCATTTCCCGGCCCACATTGCCCGTGGCGCCGACGATCGCAACCTTAAAACTCATCGAAATCTCCTGTCCCTCTCCGCTCGGTTTCTGGAGAAAACCCGCCGGCCGATGCGGGTTTCAACCCCCGGGCCGGACCCGGGAGAGGGTGGTTAGGCCAAGGGAATCAGACCGTTTTGGTGGTCGTTTTGCCGGTTTTTTTGAGCAACAACGTGGGTTTGCTGGAACGAGGAGACGCAGCGACGCACCCGGCCCAATGGTTCGCATTGGGGCCGGGGATGTCGAATGCAAGGAGCGCCATCAGAAGGCCGCGCATCGAAACTATCCCGTTCGGTGCCGGCTTTTACGCGGTTTGCGTCCAGAGTCAATCGCAACCAGGCCGACCCGCCCGCCCTGTACAATGCCAGCGGCACCAAGTACGAACGGGTATCGTCTGGCTCGTGGCGCCCGTCCGTGGCGCTTGCCGACACTTGACCCGTCGCCGGGTATTTAAGAATCCGAATTTCGAAAGAGCAAGATGTCCAATTTCGAAGCTATCGTTCCCGCGCTGGCAAAGGCGCTGGAAAAACGCGGCTATGTCGAGCTGACGCCGGTGCAGAAGGCGGTTCTCGAGCTTGGCCAGGCCGATGCGCTGGTTTCGGCCCAGACCGGCTCCGGCAAGACCGTCGCCTTCGGGCTGGCTTTGGCGCCGACCCTTCTGGACGGCGCGGAACGCTTTTCCCACAGGGCGGCACCCCTGGCACTGGCCGTCGCGCCGACGCGGGAACTGGCCCTGCAGGTGACGCGCGAGTTGGAATGGCTTTACGAACTGACCGGCGCCACGGTGGCGTCCTGCGTCGGCGGCATGGACATGCGCACCGAGCGGCGCACGCTGGAACGCGGCGCCCATATCGTCGTCGGCACGCCCGGCCGCCTGCGCGACCACATCACCCGCAACTCGCTCGACATGTCGGCGCTCAAGGCAGTGGTGCTCGACGAAGCCGACGAGATGCTCGATCTCGGCTTTCGCGAGGATCTGGAATTCATCCTCGATGCTGCCCCTGCCGATCGCCGCACGCTGATGTTTTCCGCCACTGTGCCGCGCTCCATCGCCACGCTGGCCAAGGGCTACCAGCGCGATGCGGTACGCATCTCGGCTGGTGGCGAGGAGAAACAACATCTCGACATCGAATACCGGGCGCTGAGCGTCGCCCAGGCGGATCGCGAAAACGCCATCATCAACGTGCTGCGCTTTTACGAAGCCAAGAACGCGCTGGTGTTCTGCAACACCCGCGCCGCCGTCAACCATCTGACGGCGCGCTTCAACAACCGCAACTTTTCCGTCGTGGCGCTGTCCGGCGAGCTTAGCCAGAACGAGCGCAGCCACGCGCTGCAGGCGATGCGCGACGGCCGCGCAAAAGTCTGCATCGCCACCGACGTCGCGGCACGCGGCATCGACCTGCCCAACCTCGAACTGGTCATCCACGCCGACTTGCCGACCAACCCGGAGACGCTCCTGCACCGAAGCGGGCGGACGGGACGGGCAGGACGCAAGGGCGTCAGCGCGCTGATCGTGCCCAACAATGCCCGCAGGCGCACCGAACGCCTGCTGCAAAGCGCCGGCCTTGCAGCGACGTGGGCGAGCCCGCCTTCGGCCGACGACGTCTTGCGCCGCGACGACGAACGCATCCTCGCCGACCCGGTCTTCAGCGAGCCGGTGGCGGACGATGAGCGCGGCTTCGTCAACGCGCTTCTCGCCCAACGTGGCGCCGAACTGGTGGCGGCGGCCTTCGTGCGTCTCTGCCGCTCCAGCCGCTCGGCGCCCGAGGATCTCTTGGAGGTCGCTCCGTTCACGCCGTCGGGCGACAGACCCGCTGGCGACAGAGCCGCCCGCCGCGACGAGCCACCGAGCCGCCGCGACGATTTCGGCGACAGCGTCTGGTTCTCGCTGTCGGTCGGACGCCGGCAGAACGCCGAGCCGCGCTGGCTGATCCCGATGCTGTGCCGGACAGGCGGCATTTCCAAGCGCGAGATTGGCGCGATCAAGATGCAGCCGGAGGAAACCTTCGTGCAGATCGCGGCGGACTGGGCCGAGCGCTTCCTCGCTGCGATCGGTCCCGACCGCAAGCTGCAGGGCAACATTGCGGTCAACCGGCTGGACGGCACGCCGGATTTGTCGCGAGCCGGTTATCAGGAACCGCGGCCCGACAAGAAGCCCCACCGCGGCAAGCGCACCTTCGATCAGCATGCGCCCAAATTCGAGAAGCGCGCACCGGCCGACCAGCGCCCGGCATTCGAGGCGAAGCCCTGGGCCGGAAAACCGGCCAAGGCGAAGTTCGAAGGCGGACCTGCGAAACACAAGAAATCGAAGAAACGGCCGGGGTAAATAGCCAACACTCTCCATTTCCGCACGCCCTTGCGGTCTGCCGGAACTTTGCACACTCTGGGGCAGGGAAATGGGGGTGGGCAGGACATGCGCGGCGAAGTTCTTCATTACGACGAAGACCAGGGTTTTGGTTTCATCACCGGAGCCGACGGCAACCGCTACACTTTGGCGCGCGAAGATTTGCGCCGCGAAGCATCGGTTGCCGGAGGTACGACCGTCGAATTCCAGCCGGCTGGCGGACGGGCACGCGATGTTTTTTCGATCCGCGCCCAACCTCGCAGTGCGCCTGCCGACGCCTCCACTGCAACCGCCGTGCCATCTCAGGCCGGCAATGCGCCAGCGGCATGTCAGCCGCAGCATTTCGGCCGTTCCGCTGAGCAAAGTCCGGCCGAATCCGCCGGCCTGTGGAACGATTTCTGGCTGGGTCTAACCGAGAATTACTTCAACTTCGCCGGCCGTGCCCGCCGCAAGGAATATTGGGGGTATTGCCTGTTCTGGACGATCGCGCTGATCGTGGTCATAGGCATCGGCGTCTTCATCGACGACGCCATGGGCAATCTCGACAACAGTGAATTGCCGGCAGTGACGGTCGGCCTTTTCGGCCTCTTTCTACTGGCGACAGCCCTGCCGTGGTTCGGGCTGAACGTGCGTCGCCTGCACGACATCGGCCTGACCGGCTGGCTCTTCCTTCTTTTCCTGATCCCGACCTTCGGCATCGTGATCATCCTGATCTTTGCGCTGATCCCGACCCAGCCGCGTGAAAACCAGTGGGGTCCGGTGCCGGCAGGCGTCAGGGTTTAGCCGGCGCCGCGCCTCGCAGCCGCTCCATTCGCACATGTCATGCGTGCATATTGCAATTGAAAACAACCTTGGATAGTATCCGTACGGCACAGTATTTGGGGGCAAGCAATGCGCGGCGCGATTTATCATTATGACCAGGATCAGGGTTTCGGATACATCAATGGAGCCGACGGCAAGCGTTACATCGTCGGGCATGAGGATCTGAGTCCCGGCGTGGCGTTGGTCAGAGGCGCACCCGTCGAGTTCCAGCCGGACGATGGGACTGCGCGCGCCGTCATTGCAGGAAGGCCAAGGGCTGCCGAATCCCGCAGCCTCATTCCCAACGGCGTTGAACCTGCCCAATCCACCGGATTATGGGCTTATTTCTGGCGCGCATTCAAAGTGAGACATGTCAGCTTCACCGGCCGCGCCCGCCGCAAGGAATTTTGGGGCTTTTTTCTGTTCACGCTGATCGTGTTCTTCGCGCTTTTTGCGTTCGGCGTCCTCATCAATGCAGCGATCACAGCTGTCAGAGGCGACCTGGAATTTGGAGCTTTGGGTTATGCGCCAGCCTTCGTGTTCCTGCTACTGACTGTCCTGCCGTGGTTTGCCCTTATGGTACGACGCCTGCACGACATCGGCCTGAGCGGCTGGTTCGTTTTGCTGTACTTCGTTCCCGGCTTCAACACGCTGGGTCTGTTGGCGCTTGGGCTTATCCCATCCAAGGTCGGTGAAAACCTTTGGGGGCCGGTGCCGGCGGGCGTCAGGGTTTAGCGATCGCCTTCAGCGCCTCGCTCGAAAGTCTGAGGAAGACCTTCCGGGCCTGGCGCTCCGCGCCGAGCCCGACGTAGAAGCGCAGCGCACGCTCGTTCCAGTCCTCGGCGGTCAAGTCGATGCGGCCGATGCCTTCGCGCAGGCAATGGCCGGCAAGGAATGCCATCAGCGCTCGACCGACACCGCCATTGCGGGCATCATCGCGTACGAATAGGTCCTTGAGGAACAGCAGCCGCTCGAGATCGATGCCGGGATGCGCGATCGCAACCGAGGCCAGCCCGCAAACTTCACCATCGACGAAGGCGAGCGCAAAATGCGGATAGGCCGGACTTTCGTCGCCAAGCCATTTCTGCGCCGCCGACAAAGCTTGGCTGGCGTCGAGTGGCGGCTGCCGGTAATGCACTGCCATTTCGCAAAGCATGGCGGCGAGTGCGGCGGCATCCCCGGTCGTCGCCCAGCGGACGTCGACCGACACGGGATCAGCCCAGGAACTTGGCGATGATCGCGTCGCCCATCTCAGCGGTGCCGACCTCGGTCATCCCCGGCGAATGAATATCCCTGGTGCGCAAGCCCTGGTCGAGAACGGCGGCGATCGCGCCTTCCAGCCGGTCGGCCTCTTCAACCATGCCGAAGGAATAGCGCATGCACATGGCGAAGGAGGCGATCATGGCGATCGGATTGGCGATGCCCTTGCCGGCGATGTCGGGCGCCGAGCCGTGCACCGGCTCGTAGAGCGCCTTGCGCTTTTTTGTCTTCGCATCCGGCGCGCCGAGAGAGGCGGACGGCAGCATGCCGATCGAGCCGGTCAGCATGGCGGCGATGTCGGACAGCATGTCGCCGAACAGATTGTCGGTGACGATGACGTCGAACTGCTTCGGCCAGCGCACCAACTGCATGCCGCCGGCATCGGCCAACATGTGATCGAGCTTGACGTCGGCATAGCGCGCCTTGTGCGTCTGGGTGACGACCTCGTTCCACAGCACGCCAGATTTCATCACATTGCGCTTTTCCATCGAGGTGACGTGGTTCTTGCGCGTGCGTGCCAACTCGAAGGCAACGCCCGAAATGCGCTCGATCTCGAACGTATCGTAGACTTGGGTGTCGATGCCGCGCTTCTGGCCGTTGCCGAGATCGATGATCTGCTTCGGCTCGCCGAAATAGACGCCGCCGGTGAGCTCGCGCACGATGAGGATATCGAGCCCTTCGACCACCTCCTGCTTGAGCGAGGAGGACGCCGCCAGCGCCGGATAGCAGATTGCCGGCCTGAGATTGGCAAACAGCTCCATGTCCTTGCGCAGCCGCAGCAGACCCGCCTCCGGGCGCACCTCGTAAGGCACCGCATCCCATTTCGGTCCGCCGACGGCGCCGAACAGCACTGCGTCCGCGGCCATCGCCTTGGCCATGTCGGCATCGGAGATCGCCGCGCCATGCGCGTCATAGGCGCAGCCGCCGACAAGGCCCTCATCGGTGACGAAATCGCTGCCGAGCCTGTCGTTCATGGCGGCGATCAGCTTCTTCACCTCGGCCATCGCCTCGGGGCCGATGCCGTCGCCGGCAAGCAGGAGAAGATTTTTCGAAGCCATGAGAACCGTCCCGATTGTTTAGCGCATGAACGCGGCCTTGCTAAACGCCAAGCAGCCGGCGCGCAAGCCTGCGGCTCATAGCATCGGACCAAAGTGGAAACCGGTTTTGGGAGAATCCGATGCTCAAAGCCAAAGCGCCTACAGATGCGAAAGAATATTGACCAGCCTGCCGAACGGGTCGCGTACGAAGAAGCGCCGCACGCCCCAGGATTCGTCCGCCGGACCGTATTCGATGGCAAAGCCGGCCGTCCTCATGCTTTCAAGCGCGGCATCGACGTCATCGACTTCGATAGAGATGTCCGGCACCGGCGTTCCTGATCCCCCTTCGGCCATGAAACTGACCTGCACGGACATCGTCTCTTGCGAGCCGTAGGTAGCGATCCAGCCCATATCCATCTTGAGATCGAGGCCGAGCACATCCTGATAGAAGGGTTTTGCCGCCGCGATATCCTGCGTGTCTATGTTTGCAACGATGCGCCTGACCTTCACCATTGGCCGATCCTCGTGCTAACCGTGTCGTTGTCGCAACCGTGACAGGCATCAGGCTGTACGCCGCAGCGCCGTCACCTCGATCTCGATCTTCATCTCCGGCTTGTTGAGCTGGCACACGATCATCGTTGCCGCCGGCCTGATCTCGCCAAAGGCCTCGCCGAGGATCGGGAACACCACATCCACGAAAGCCGCATCGGTGATATAGTAATGTGCCCGCACCACATCGGCCATCTCGAAGCCGCCGTCTTGCAATGCCTTGGCGATGGTAGCGAGGCAATTACGCGTCTGCGCCTCGACCGTCTCCGGCATCGTCATAGTGGCATAATCGTAGCCGGTCGTTCCGGACACGAAACACCAGTCGCCCTGCACCACGACACGCGAATAGCCGGCGGTCTTCTCGAAGGGCGAACCGGTGGAGATGAGTGTGCGCATGGGGCGGCGTCGTTGGGTTGCTGAGCATCGTCTAGCAGAGGGGGCCGGGCGGGTCATGAGTTGTCACGAGGCGGCAAGACACAAACCTTGGAGATTGGCCGGAGCATCTATCCCGTCGTCATCCTATGGCGGAGCAAGGAGCGTAGCGACGCAGCGTAGACCATAGGATCCATGCCGAGACATCATGGGCTTTGCCACGGTGCAGAATTTCTGCTCAGCCGCGCCTTCCGACAACGGTCGCGGCATGGATCCTCGGGTCAAGCCCGGGGATGACGAATGCGCAGTTGCGACCCCTTGTCGAAACCTTAATTCGCCGACCCCAGCGCCTTGTCCAGCGCTTCCTTGACGTCGGCCGGCCATGTATTCACCGCCGGCCACGCGTCCGGCTCGGGCTTGTCGCCGCGGCGGGCAAAATAGAGCTTATGGTTGACCGGGTCGACGGCCATGAAACCGTCATTGCCGCCGCAGTCATGCGGTACGCAGCCGCTGGCAAAAAAGGCGCCCGAAGCGGTCTCCTCAGTACCGCCGCCGACCAGCAGGCTGGTCGCCATGTCGGGCATGTCCTTGCCGAGCAGCGTCTCGGCTAGCCTGTAGACGGCCTCGTTGTGAAAGGCATCAATGATGTTGTCGTATTTCGACGGATCGACGTCTTTCCAGTCGGTGCCCGGCTCCGGCATGTAGGTCAGAATACCGGACGTCGTCAGCCCGTCCGTCGGCGACCATTGCAGCGCCGGCTTGGAATCGCCCGGCAAAAGATAGGGTACGAAATAGATGGCGCTATCGGAGATCGCGGCCGGCGGTGCGCCGCATTCATCCTGCTCGACCGTGGTCGTCTGGATCGTGCCGCCTTCCGGCTTCCACACGATCACCTTGGCCGGGCCGCATTGATTGCCGCCGTCGCCGACATCGACAAGCGCCACCTTGACACCGCCGACCTCGACGACCTTGTCGAAGAAGACGTCGTAATTGCGCGCCAGTTCCTTGCCGTCGAAGGCGAGCACCCGTTCCCCGTACTCTTCTTCCTGGGTAATGGTCAGCTGGCCGCCCTCGAACGGGATCGGCGCCTGTTTGTCATTGTCGGCTAGGGCCGCATTGCTCAACGCCCCCTGGTCGGCCCCGCCGGACGCATCGTCAGCCGGCACGAGCACCATATCGGTCTGTGCATGCGCGCCTGCCACTGGCATCAGAATCCACGCCAGCGCGCAGGCCCCTGCAAGAAGCGAACGTGTCATGACTGTCCCCTCCGTTCAGCCGCCACGAACCCGGTCTGTCGCGGCCAGGTCATCGTACCGCTCAGGCCCAGGGGCGCTCAGCAGCATTCTTCTTCTCGAACGAAGCGATGGCGCCAGCCTTCTCCATGGTCAGACCGATATCGTCGAGCCCGTTGAGCAGGCAGTGGCGCTTGAACTCGTCGAGGTCGAACTTGACCACGCCGCCGTCCGGCCCGCGGATTTCCTTGGTCTCGAGATCGACCGACAGCGTCGCGTTGGAACCGCGCGACGCATCGTCCATCAGCTTCTCCAGGTCTTCAGCGCTGACGGTGATCGGCAGGATGCCGTTCTTGAAGCAGTTGTTGTAGAAAATGTCGGCGAACGAGGTCGAGATGACGCAGCGGATGCCGAAATCGAGCAGCGCCCACGGTGCATGTTCCCGGCTCGAACCGCAGCCGAAATTGTCGCCGGCGACCAGGATCTGCGCCTTGCGGTAGGCCGGCTTGTTGAGCACGAAGTCCGGGTTTTCCGAACCGTCGTCCTTGTAGCGCATTTCGGCGAACAAGCCGGTGCCGAGCCCGGTGCGCTTGATCGTCTTGAGATAATCCTTGGGGATGATCATGTCGGTGTCGACATTGACGATCGGCATCGGCGCGGCGACGCCGGTGAGCTTGGTGAATTTTTCCATGGTTCTTGCCCGTCTTCTTCTCGTTGCGGGGAATTGCTGGCGCCCGGTTTACACAAAGCCGCGGGCAAATAAAAGGCGGCTGTTTCTGGACTTCCGTCGTCGATCGAAACACAAAACGCTTCAAAACCACCGGCCCATGGTGCACTTTTATCGACATGACAACGCGATCCACGATCCTTTACGCCAGCGAACCGGACCTCGGCACCGCCGAGTTCCGCCGCGTGCTGGTGGAATCCGGCCTCGGCGAGACACGGCCCGTCGATGACAACACTCGATTGAAGGCGATGTTGTCAGCGGCCAATTTGGTGCTCACCGCGCGTCTCGACACAGAAGGCAAGCCGCTGGTCGGTGTCGCTCGCGGCATCACCGACTTTTCCTGGGTCTGCTATATCTCCGAGCTCGCTGTTTCTGCATCGGCGCAAGGGCTGGGTATCGGCAAGAGTCTGATGGATGAGGCACGCCGGCAACTCGGACCGTCCGTCGCCATCAGCCTGATCTCCATGCCCGACGCCGTCGGCTTCTATGAGCGTATCGGCATGGAGCGCATGCCCAACGCATTCTGGTTCGGCCGCAAGCGCTGAAATCCACTTTCAGCGACCTCAACCTGCGCATCCTCGGCCAAGGTTCTGCCTCTTGACATGCAACCAGATGGTTGCATATTAGGGTCATGAGCATGGATGCCGTCTTTCGCGCCTTGGCCGACCCGACACGTCGGCGATTACTGGACAGCCTTCATGCAAGGAACGGGCAGACGCTGAACGCGCTGTGCGGTGAGATGGACATGACGCGCCAGGCGGTGACCAAGCATCTGGCGATCCTAGAAGAAGCAAACCTCGTCACCACCATCCGCAAGGGACGCGAGAAGCAACATTCTCTGAATCCGGTTCCCATCAACGAGATCGCCGAACGCTGGATCGGCAAATTCGAGCGGGGGCGACTGGGCGCCCTCAGCGTTTTGAAGAAACGCCTCGAAAGGGAAGACTGATGAGCAACATTTTCGTTTATGTCACCTACATCCGCACCTCGCCCGAAAAACTCTGGCAAGCGCTGACCGAGCCGGAGTTCCATCGGCAATATTTCCTCGGCGCCCAGATGCTAAGCGACTGGAAACAAGGTTCGGCGTGGAAGATGGTTTACACCGACGGCCGCGTCACCGACAGCGGCGAGGTCCTCGAGATCGATCCACCCAAGCGCATCGTGCTCAAATGGCGCAACGAGTTCATGCCCGAGGTCAAGGCGGACGGCTACACACGCTGCACCTTCGCCATCGAGCAGGAGGGCGAGATGGTGAAGCTCGCCGTCACACACGAAGCCGATGGACCGCACAAGCTGCTTGGCCATGTGGCGAACGGCTGGCCGCTCATCCTGTCCAGCCTGAAGAGCCTGCTCGAAACCGGCAAAGGCCTGTCACGCCCGGCGTCGAAGACTTGAGGTTGTTTCGATAGCGAAACGTTTCTGGAGACAGGCGATGTACAGTTCCGCGGTGCACAGCATGACCAATGGCAAGACCGTTATGGCGAGCGCCGATGTTTGCGCGCCGGCCGAGCGGATCTTTGACGCGCTCGTTACACGTGAGGTCGAGCGCTGGTGGGGGTCCGCCGCGACCTACCGGATGACCGGATGGACGGCCGACCTCCACGTCGGCGGCCGCTGGAGCGTCACCGTCGAGACGGCGGCCGGCAGACACCTGCCCGCCAGCGGCGAATTCCTGGAGATCGAAGAGCCGCGCCGGATCGTGCAGACGCGGAGATACGGCTGGGACCATCCGACGCTTGGCCGCCGCGAAACCAAAGTCGCCTGGCTGCTGGCGCCGATCGCCGGCGGCACACGCGTCACCATCTGCCATGGCGGCTTCGCCGGCCTCGCTTCTGCGGCGACGAAGCATGCCGAAGGCTGGGCCCAGGTGCTGGGCTGGCTTCAGGCGTATCTTGGTAAGGACGGCTTGGTGGCGGCTTAATCCACCAAGCAACGGTAGCATCCCTTCGGGCTAGCGTTAAATTACATTCAATTCCCGAAACGGCCGCCCATCGGCGATCCGGCTATACCCGAACGCCGAGCAATCCACCGTGCGATAGCCGCCATGCACGATCAGTTCGGCCAGCGCCTTGCCGACCGCTGGAGCCTGCTGCAAGCCGTGACCGGAAAACCCGTTGGCGAAGAGGAAATTACCGACCTCGGGATGCGGGCCGATCACCGCATTCTGGTCGAGCGTGTTGTAGTCGTAATGGCCCACCCAGGCGCGCGTCGGCTTGATCGCCTCGAAGGCTGGAATGCGGGTCGCCAGCACCGGCCAGATCACCTCTTCGAACAGCGGCCAGTCGGGGTCGAAGTCGGCGGGATCGGCTGGTCCTTCGCCCTCTTCCGGCTCGGCGCCGCCGGTGATGTAGACCGAGCCCTCCGGCCGGACATAGATGCCGCTCGGGTCGACCAGCAGCGGCATGTCCTCATATTTCTCGCGCGCCTCAAAGACGAAGACATTGCGCTTGCGCGGCTCCACCGGCAGCGCCAGCCCGGCCATTGCCGCCACCTTGCCGGCATTCGGCCCGGCGGCGTTGACGACCCTGCCGGCCTCGAGCCGCTCGCCATTGTCCAGAAATACACCAGTGACGCGGCCGCCTAGCCGCTCGATACCCGTCACCGACGCCGTGATAAAGTCGATGTCCTTCGTCCGCAGTGCCTTGCGGAACAGCATCAGCATCGCATGCGCGTCGAACCAGCCTTCGCCGCTGCGGCCATATGCGCCGGCGGAAATGCCTTCGACCGACAGCCACGGAAAGCGGCGGACGAGCGCCTCCGCATCCTCGAGCAGGATGTCGGCGCCCTCGGCCATCTGCGCTTCGTGGTTGGCCCGCAGGATAGGCAGCCCGTTTTCGCCGGCAAGGATGAGATAACCGCCTTCGCGAAAGCCGATATCGGCATCCGCGCCAAACTCCTCCCTGAGCCGCCGGAACAGTTTCAGCGTGAACTGCGACAGACGGATGTTTTCCGGGATCGAAAACTGCTGGCGGATGGAGGCGCAGGACAGTGTGGTCGCCGCATGAGAAAATTGCGGGTCGCGCTCGACAAGTGCAACCGAGCCCGAAAACCCTTCCTCGCGCAGGTAATAGGCAACCGACGAGCCGACGATGGCTCCACCGATGATGACGATGTCGTAATGCACCTTTTCGCCCTTCCGGTCTGAATCGCCGAGTCACGCCGCCGGCAGGATGATCTCGAAGCGCGTGCCGCTCGCGGAGTCAACCAGCCGGATCGTGCCATCATGCGCTTTCAGGAGGGCCAGCACGATGCCGAGGCCCATGCCGCTGCCGCCGGAATCGCGGCGCGTGGTGAAGAACGGCTCGAAGATGCGGCCTCGGTTGCTGGGCGAAATGCCGGCGCCGTCGTCGTCCACCACAATGGTGGCCTTGCCGTCCGCGCTTGCGGCCGTGATCGAAACCAGCGTTGCGCCGTGCCGCGCCGAATTGTCGATGAGGTTGGCCAGCACGATCGCCGCGTTTTCGGCCGATATGCGCAGACCGATCCGGGCGCCCGCCTCGAGGCGCACCGCCAGCCTGTCGTCAGCCGGCAGCAGCGCCAGCGCAGCAGTGAGCGACGTGCTTTCGCCGCTGGGCTCGAGATTTTCGGCGCGCGCCAGGTCGAGCAGGCGGCGCACCAGCAGATTGAGCCGGCCGGCATCGGTGACGATATTGTCCGAAAAGCGCCGCCGTTCGGCCTCGTCCATCGCGCTGCCCGAATCGCGCAACAGTTCGGCGGCGCCCTGGATCGCCGTCAGCGGCGATTTGAGCTCGTGCGAGACGTGGGTGGCAAAAGTCTGGATGCCGTCGGAGCGTGCATGCAGTTTTTCGGCCATGTCGAGGAAGGCGGCAGAAAGCGCCGCCATTTCGCGCGTGCCGTGGTGATCGAGCGGCCTGATCGCCGCGCGGTCGCCGGCGGCGATGCGATTCGTGCGTTCCATCAGCGCATAGATCGGCCGGCTGACGGTGCGCAGGAAAACCAGCCCGATCAGCAGCGTGCCGCCTAGAATGGCAATTGCCGCCAGCGCCACCTTGCCGCGCTCGCCATAGAGATGCTTGACGATGTTGTTGGGCGTCCGCGACAGATAGACCACGCCGGCGACCTTGCCGGAAACGGCAACCGGCATGGCGACAAAGACGCGAACCTTGGTGCCGCGGCTGACCGAATAGAGCGGCGGCGAAGGCTGGTCCGGCACCCGCAGCCCGAGCGCGCTGGCGTAGCGGCCGGCAAGCGCTGCGCGCACTTCTTCGACAGCGGCGAGCGACAGGCCGGCCTCCTCACGGCCGGCGATGACCACGCCTCCGGGATCGAGCAGCCGGAAGCCGGCAAGTGTGGTTTTCTGCGTCTCGGCAAGAATGCCCGACAGCCGCGCGCCGATTGCCGCGAAGGCAGGATCGACGCTGGCCGCCGTGGCTGCTGGCCGGGTTGGCAGGATCCTGTCGGACGCAAGATCGAGGCGCGGTTCGATTGGCTGGTAGGGAGAAGCCCGATCCCTTGTACTGGGTGGAGGCATGGATGTGCCGAGCTTTTCCGGGGCAAGGCCGGCCTCACGGACCTCTTGCGCATAGATCGCGGCAAGGGCGGCACCTTGTGCGATCAGCTCGGCCTCGGTCTGGCGGATCAGCTGGTTCTCGTAGAGCCGGAAGAAGAACAGGCCGGCCAGCGGCAGCGCCATCACCATGATCAGGATGGCAATGACGACCGTGGCAAGCCGTGGCCGCCATTTGCTGCCAATCCATTTTCGGGCGCTCAACTCCCGCATCGGCCGAGCCGGAAGCCGACGCCATGCACGGTCTCGATCGCATCGACGCAGCCAATGGCCGCGAGCTTGGCGCGGATGTTGCGGATATGGCTGTCGACGGTGCGGTCGGCGACGTGGATGTTGGCGGCATAGGCATTGGCCATCACCATGTCGCGGCCGAGCACATGCGCCGGCCGCGCCAGAAACCCTTTCAGGATCGCGAATTCGATCGAGGTCAGCGCCAGCGGCTTGCCGTCGAAGCTGGCTGTATGGCTTGCCGGCACCAGCGCCAGTCTGCCATGAGAGAATTGCCGGTCGTCGGCTGGTTCGGGCGCAGGCCGGGCGCGACGCAGGATGACGTTGACGCGGGCGACCAGCTCGCGCGGGCTGAACGGCTTGGTGACATAGTCGTCGCCGCCCATTTCCAGCCCCAGTATGCGGTCGATCTCCTCATCCCGCGCGGACAGGAACAGCACCGGCACGTCGGATGTGTGGCGAAGCCGCCGGCACACTTCCAGCCCGTCCATTTCCGGCATGCCGATATCGAGCACGACAAGATCGGGAGCACGGCGTCGATCGCCAGCAAGGCAGCTGCGCCGTCCGGCACCGCCAGCGTTTTCATGCCGGCCTTTTCGAGCGCGAAGCAGATGATTTCGCGAATGTGCGGATCGTCGTCGGCGACCAGTATGTGGTGCGGCATCAAATCAGCGGCCCGGCATGAAGGGTTCGGACATCGGAGGAACCACAAACGGGCCACGCCTGTCGAGGGCGCGGTTGAGCCGCCAGTCACGAAAGCTCCAGCCGCGCCAGTTTTCCTGGCCGGCGCGGAAGCGTGCTTCGTCCTGTGCATACCAGTCGGCGAGTTCGCGGATGGAGGCATCCTCCGCGGAAACCGTCCTGCTCTGGTGCTGGACGAAACGATCGAGTGCCGGCAAGGCGCCGGGCCCGAGCGAGCGCAGGTACCAGGCGTCGAGCTGGGCGCCTTGGCCGGTCATTTCGAAGGAATGGTCGACATTGTAGCTGGCGATCAGCGCGGCAAAGTTGATGAAGGAGCAGGCATAGAGCGTCGCCGATAGCGTCAGAAGATTGGCGGAAAGCAGCCATTCGTTGGATTTTCCGCGCGCGATGCGGGCTATGATCAGGGCAAGGCCCGCCGCCACCAGCCCCATCCAGACGAAGGCGGCGACACGCCAGTAGGTCAGCGCATAGATGCCGATATAGAGATCGAGCCGCAGGATCGACGAGATCACCAGAACGATGTTCTGCGCCACCCAGACATAGACCAGCCGGCGGATGAGCGGATCGCCGGAGGTCGCGCTGCCCGGCCGCAGCGCCGCCAGCACGAAGCCGGCGGCCAGCAGTGCCGTGACGATCAGCGGGTAGGCACCGCGATGCGCGTAGGCGGCATAGGTCAGCCCGTCGGGAAGCGCGATGCCGCCCCACAGATAGGTGGCGTCGAGTAAGCTCTGCACCGCGAACAGGATGTTGAAGACGACGAGCGCGCGGAGGATAGCGGCCTTGCCGAAGACGATGTCCTCGATCGTGGTCCTGGTGGCCGGCGTCGCCGCTGCGCTGGCTGGCGACAGCCTGCGGCGGCGGAGAAACCGCGGCAGGCGCGGCCGCAGAAAGGCCCATACGCCGACGAGCACGGACAGCCAGAAGGCAAGACGCGGCAACTGCATGAGGTTGAGCAGGGCGAAGAGGTCAATCAGCGAAAACCAGTATTCGATGACCGGATTGGCGGCGCCGAACAGCGCGAGAAACACTGCGCCGAGGCTCAGCGGCATGACCCAGACGGCGATCGCCGCAAGGCGCACGCGCCGCCTGCCAAGCCGCCGCGCCGCCGTGCGCCAGCGGAAGAAATCGCGGATGAACCGAAAAGGCGCTGCGAGCAGGAAGGTCAAAAGCTGGCCGGCAATGCGGGCAAGGCCGCGCCGCAGCCGTCCGGCCAGTGAAAGCACGAAGATGGCCAGCCCCGCCAGCGCGATCGAGACGGACAGTGCGCTGACATTTTCCACAAGCGGCAGCAGCCCCACAAGCAGCGCAACCGGCTTGAACAAGAACTTGCCATCGTTGAAGACGCCGAGAGGATGGAGAGCCATGCTCGCCGCGGCAATCGCAACGCCGAACAGGAAAAGCGTGATGCCCGCCGGTTGGCCATAGAAGAAGAAATCGGCCAACGCGACGAGCAGGACGGCAACGCCGAAGCGGCTGCAATAGCTCGGCGCCGCCGGGAGGAATACTGTCATGATCGGGCTTTCTCGCCGGCTTTGATGCGGCCGGTGGGCAGGGATTTGCGAACGAAAGGGAGGAGGGGTGCCAAAGTCTGGGGCGGATCGACGAGCCACCAGCTTTCGCGGCGAAGCCGGTACGGCACGGACCAACGGGAGTTCGTTTGCTCTTGCATGCCGCCTTTGTCGCATTCTGCCGGGTGGCAAGCGGGGCGGAGACGAGGAGATTTTCCGAAATTGCGTGCAGTTTTTATGCACGGCTTGCCTCGGCTGGCTGCAGGCGGCATAGATCGAACATGATCACCGAAAGCTACCGCCCGCGCCGCTCGGTGCTTTACGTTCCGGCCTCGAACGACAAGGCGCTGGCCAAGATCCCGTCGCTGACCTGCGATGCCGTCGTCATCGATCTCGAGGACGCCGTCGCCCCGGCCGACAAGCTTTCCGCGCGCGAAAAACTGGCCGGGAATTTCGCCGGCCGTTCCAACCGGCGCTGCGAAATGGTGGTGCGCATCAATGCGCTGTCGAGCGAATGGGGCGCCGACGATCTGCTGGCCGCGGCAAAATGCACGCCCGACGCCATCCTGCTGCCCAAGGTCGACACGCCGCGCGACATCCTCGAGGCCGGCGACGTGCTAGACGACAATTTTATCGCGGACGAGGTCAAGCTGTGGGCGATGATCGAGACGCCCAAGGCGCTGCTCAATATCGGGCCGATTGCCGAGCTCGGCCGTGATCCGGCCTCGCGCCTGGTTTGTTTCGTTTCCGGGACGAACGACCTGGTCAAGGACACCGGCATTCTCGCCACGCCCGATCGGCGCTATCTCGTACCATGGCTGATGCAAATGGTGCTCGCGGCGCGCGCCGGCGGCCTCGACTTGCTCGATGGCGTCTTCAATGATTTTCGCGATATGGACGGGTTTGCGCGCGAGTGCACGGAAGCGGCCGCCATGGGTTTTGACGGCAAGTCGCTGATCCATCCAGCCCAGATCGAGGCGGCGAACCGCGCTTTTGCACCGACGCCTGACGCATTGGTCGAGGCGCGCGCGATCAAGGAAGCCTTCGCGCTTGCCGAAAATGCCGGCAAGGCGGTGATTGCGCTGAACGGAAAAATGGTCGAGCGGCTGCATCTGGCGCAGGCCGAAAAACTGCTGGCGAAGGCCGCCGCTGTTCGCGCATGATTATCGTAACTGACAACAGGATTGAAGAATGAAACTCTACCGCTTTCTGTCCGGCCCGGACGATGCCAGCTTCTGCCACAAGGTGACGGCGGCGCTGAACACGGGCTGGCACCTGTTCGGCTCACCGACCTATGCCTATGACAAGGAAGCCAAAACCATGCGCTGCGGCCAGGCCGTGGTGAAGGACATCGAGGGCCAGGAATACGGCCCCGACACCAAGCTCAGCGATTGGTAGGGAGGTTCGCCGAAGCGCTCGTCCTTCGTCATCCTAGGGCGTAGCAGTCGCGAAGCGACGTCGCGGAGTACCCTAGGATCCATGCCGTTACCTCTGCCGAAGGGCACGGCGGATCAGGATTAGTGTGATCTACCACCCCCGTTACCCAGAACGGGATGATGAGCGTTCGGTTCTGCACCGCCGGAGCACTGCACCACCATCACGGCATGGATCCTGGGGTCTGCGCCGCGTCGCTTCGCTCCTTGCTCCGCCCCAGGATGACGAGGAGCGGGGTCGCTCACTCCGCTGCCTCTTCGATCTTCTCCATATCGTCGTCCGACAGGCCGAAATGGTGGCCGATCTCGTGGATCAGCACATGGGTGACGATGTCGCCCAGCGTTTCCTCGTTCTCGGCCCAGTAGTCGAGGATGGCGCGACGATAGAGCGTGATGCGGTTCGGCCCTTCGCCGGTCTGCGGATTCCAGCGCTCGGCGATGCCGCGCCCCTCGAACAGCCCCAACAGGTCGAAGGGCGTTTCCAGCGAAAGGTCGTCCATGATCTCGTCGGTCGGGAATTCGGCGATCTGAATGACGATCTCGCCGGTCAACTTGCGAAAGTCTTCCGGCAGATGGGCATAGGCCTCCAGCGCCAGGAGCTCGATTTCCTCCATCGTTGGCGAAAGCTGGTCGTGCCAGATGCGTGTTTGGTAGATGCGAGCCATGCTTTGTCCTTTGATCCCGGCATATAGGCTTTCGGGCCGGACTCGGCAAATGGCCGGGCTGGGGTGACCGTGCCACGCCCCTACTAGAGGAATAAATTCCCCATGACTCCGCTTGACTCTTTGGCCGGCCTCTGGAATCTATAGGAACATAACAGGAACAATTGTGAGTGGAAGCTGACCGTCATGGCGACAAGCGCCGTGGCGCGGGAGACTGTTTTTGCCCTGCGCCGCCAGATCGCGAAGATCGAGGGAACGCTGTCCGAGCGTCTGGAGGCGTCGGCCGGCGCAGCCGCCGTTGATGCGGATGTCAGCCCCCAGACTCTGACATTGCCTCGAAATCTAACTATTGTCCGGCGCGGCCTCGCCGTGGCTTCGCAGGATGCGTTTTTGTCCACCGGCGCCGAGCGCCTCGACGCTGCGCTGAGCGGTGGCCTGCCGAAGTCGGCGCTGAGCGAGTTTCATGGCGCCGCGACGCGCGATGCCGGGGCCGTCGCCGGCTTTGTGCTCGCGCTCGTCAGCCTGATCCTCAGCCAGGGCCCGCGACTGCCGGTGCTGTGGATCGGCCCATCCGAGGTTTTCCGCGAGGCCGGCTTCCCCTACGCCAGGGGGCTTCACGACTTTTTCGGCATCGAGCCGGAGCAATTGCTGTTTTCCGAGGCGCCAAGGCTGCTCGATGCGCTGTGGGTCGCCGAGGAGGCTGCCCGGATGACGGCGCTGGCCGCCGTCATCCTCGAAATCCGCGGCAGCCCGCAGCGGCTGGATCTCACCGCGACGCGGCGGCTGCACGCCAGGGCGCAGAGTGCCGGCCGGCCGCTGTTCCTGCTGCGCCAGGCCGGCGAGCCCGAACCGACGGCAGCGCCCGTCCGCCTCATCCTGTCGGCGGCACCGGCGGCAGCGCGCCAGACGATCGCCGGGCCGCTCGCCGGCTCGATCGGCCGGCCCGCCTTCACCGTCGCCATCGGCAAGAGCCGCACGGCCTTGCCCGGACAATTCACACTGGAGTGGAACCCCGATGAACGCATATTCGAAGAAAGACGGGGCGAGCAAGGAAGGTCTCAGGAATCGGCCCCAGAACGGCCAAAGAATCCTGTCCCTGTGGTTTCCGCATCTCGCCGCCGAGAGGATCCTGCGGCAGCGTCTGGGGCGGTCCTGGCGTTCCCGGCCGTCGGATCGCCTGCCGCTGGTGATCAGCCATCGCCAAGGGAACGCCCAGCGCATCGCCGCCCTCGACGAACGGGCTGAGGCGCTTAACCTGAAACGCGGCATGGGTATAGCCGACGCATGCGCCATGCATCCCTCGATCGACATCGTGGAGGCCGATCCGGAGGCCGACCGGCGCCTGCTCGAAGGCCTCGCCGACTGGTGCGACCGCTATACCCCGCTGGTGGCGCTCGACGGGACCGACGGCCTCTATCTCGACGTCACCGGCTGCACCCATCTTTTCGGCGGCGAACGGTCCATGCTGGACGATATCCTGTCGCGTTTTTTCCATCAGGGCTTCGATGTCCGCGCCGGGCTTGCCGCCACGCCTGGTGCTGCCTGGGCGGCGGCGCGGTTTGCCGGCGACCGCATCGTGCCCGATGGTGAGGAGGAAGCGCTTCTCGCGCCCATGCCGCTGGCGGCGCTGCGCATCGACCCGGAGGTCCGCGCCAGCCTCGAGAGCGTCGGCCTGCGCACGGCCGGCGCCGTCATGGCAGCACCGCGCGCGCCGCTGGCCCGCCGCTTCGGCGCATCGCTGCTCTTGCGTCTCGACCAGGCGCTTGGCCGCCTCGACGAAGCCGTGTCGCCGCGCCTGCCGGTGGCACCGCTTTCGGTCGAGCGTCATCTTGCCGAGCCGATTATGTTGACCGAGGACATCGAGCGGCTGACCGGCATGCTGGCGGCCACCTTGAAGAGCGACCTCGAGCGTCGCGGCGAGGGCGCAAGGCGGCTGGCGCTGCTGCTTTTCCGCGTCGATGGCGGCGTCAGCCGCATCGCCGTCGGCACCTCGCGGCCTCTGCGCGAGCCGCGGCTGATCCAGAAATTGTTCCACGAAAGGCTTGCTGCGCTCGAACGGGATATCGACGCCGGCTATGGCTTCGATCTCGTACGCCTTTCGGTGCTGACCGCCGCCGCCTACGACATGCAGCAGGCAGACCTTGCCGGCGAGACGAGCGACGACGGTGCCGATATCGCGCTTTTTACCGACCGCATTCGCGCCCGGCTCGGCGAAGGCGCGGTCTTGAAGCCGGTCGCCGTCGAGAGCCATTTGCCGGAGCGCGCCGTCGCCACCCTTCCCTTCACGGAGGCGCCGCAGAGAAGCTCGCCGCCGAAGCAGCCGGACAAGGCGAAGGACGCTCCCACGACCGTCTTCCAGCCTGAGCGACCGATCCGGCTTTTCCGTTCGCCCGAGCCGATCGAAGTGCCAGCCACCGAAATGCCGGAAGGCCCGCCTTTGAACTTCCGCTGGCGGCGCGCGCTCTACCGGGTCGCGCGCGCCGAAGGGCCGGAGCGCATCGCGCCGGAATGGTGGCGAGAGGCGGCGGGACGAGAAGATGCCCCGACCCGGGATTATTTCCGCATCGAGGATGCCGACGGCCGCCGTTACTGGCTCTATCGCCAGGGCCTTTACGGCGCCTCTCAAGTCCCGCCGCGCTGGTACATGCATGGGATCTTCGCATGAATGCGCTGACGGCCATCCCCTATGCCGAATTCGGCATCCAATCGAACTTCTCGTTCCTGCGCGGTGCCTCGAAACCGGAGGAGCTGGTGGTCGCGGCAAAATTCCTGGGGTTTTCGGCGATCGGTCTCGCCGACCGAAACACGGTGGCGGGCGTGGTACGCGCCTGGCAGCAGGCCAAGGTGGAGGGTGTTTCCTATCATCCCGGCTGCCGCCTGGTTTTTTGCGACGGCACGCCGGACATCCTCGCTTACCCGCAGGACCGCAAGGGCTGGGGGCATCTCTGCCGCATGCTGACACAGGCCAATCTGCGCGACGAGAACGAAAAGGGCGCAACGCTTCTCAAACAGAGCGATCTTCTCGAATGGGGCGATCTCCTGTCGCTCGCCATACTGCCGGATCTGTCGGCGGACGCGGAAGCTGGCCTCGCACTGATTAGCCGGCTCAGGGATCGCTTCGGCGAAAACCTGAGGCTGGCGGTTTCGCCGGATTACCGCGGTAACGACCGCTTCCGTATCGAGCAGGCGGCGGCGATGGCCGAGCTGGCCGGCATCCCGCTGATGGCCACCAACGACGTTCTCTACCATACGTCGGAACGGCGCCCGCTGCAGGACGTGCTGACGGCGATCCGCCTCAATGTGCCCGTCGCCGAGGTGGGGCTGGAGCTGGCGGCCAATGCCGAGCGCCACTTAAAGCCGCCGCTGGAGATGGCACGGCTTTTCCGTAGATATCCGCAAGCGCTGGCGGAAACACTCTGTTTTGCCGGCGAGCTGACCTTCTCGCTCAGTGACCTGCAATACAATTATCCCGACGAGCCGACGGAATCGGGCCTCGGGCCGCAGGCCGAGCTGGAAAGGCTGGCCAAGGAGGGGGCCGCCATCCGCTACCCCTCGGGCGTGCCCGCTTTTGTGACGCAACGCATCGAGGAGGAGCTCGCCCTGATCGAGCGCCTGAACTACGCGCGCTATTTCCTGACTGTCCACGACATCGTCAAATTCGCCCGCAGCCAGAACATTCTCTGCCAGGGGCGCGGCTCCGCCGCCAACTCGATCGTCTGCTTCTGCATCGGCATCACCGAAGTTGGCCCGGACAAGATCGACACGCTTTTCGAGCGCTTCATTTCCGAGGAAAGGAACGAACCGCCCGACATCGACGTCGATTTCGAGCATGAAAAGCGCGAGGAGGTCATCCAGTACATCTATTCCAAATACAGTACCAAGCGCACCGCGCTGGCCGCTGCCGTCGTCAGCTACCGGGGCCGCTCGGCGATGCGCGAAGTGGCCAAGGCGATGGGCCTGTCGGACGACGTCCGCAGCGCGCTGTCCAGTTCGATCTGGGGCTGGTCGACCTCGGAACTCGGCGAAAAGGAGACAAAAGCCGGCGGCCTCGATCAGACAGATCCATCGACAAGGCACGTGATCGAATGCGCCAACGAGATCATGGGCTTTCCCCGTCATTTGTCGCAGCATGTCGGCGGTTTTGTCATCACCAGGGACCGGCTCGACGAGATCGTGCCCATCGTCAAGACGGCGATGGACGAGCGCAAGATGGTCGAGTGGGACAAGGACGACCTCGACGCGGTGAAAATCCTTAAAGTGGACGTGCTGGCGCTCGGCATGCTGACCTGCCTGCAGCGCGCCTTCACCCTGCTCCGGGATCATTATCCGCAGGCGCGGGACGATTACGGCCAACCCTATGTGCTGGCCACTCTGCCTGCCGAGGACAAGCGTGTCTACGATATGATCTGCCGCGCCGACACGATCGGCGTCTTCCAGATCGAATCCCGCGCGCAGATGTCGATGCTGCCGCGGCTCAAGCCGAAAGACTTTTACGATCTCGTCATCGAGGTGGCGATCGTGCGGCCCGGCCCGATCCAGGGCGACATGGTCCATCCCTATCTGCGCCGCCGGCAGGGCAAGGAAAAACCCGAATACCCCAAGCCGGAACTGGAAAAAATCCTCGGCAGGACGCTGGGCGTGCCGTTGTTCCAGGAGCAGGCGATGAAGATCGCCATCGTCGCCGGCGGCTTCAGGCCGGGCGAGGCCGATGAACTGCGCCGCGCCATGGCGACGTTCAAGCGCACCGGCACGATCGGCAATTACCGCAAGAGAATGGTCGACGGCATGGTCGCCAAGGGCTACGAAAAAGACTTCGCCGAGCGCTGCTTCAAACAGATCGAAGGCTTTGGCGAATACGGCTTTCCCGAAAGCCACGCCGCCTCCTTCGCCCTGCTGGTCTATGCCTCCTGCTGGTTCAAGACCTTCTATCCCGACGTGTTCTGTGCCGCGATCCTCAATTCCCAGCCGATGGGGTTTTACCAGCCGGCTCAGCTTGTCCGCGACGCGCATGACCACGGCGTCGAGATCCGCGACGTCGACGTCAATTTTTCCGGCTGGGATTGCGCCTTGGAGAAATCGCCTTTCGATCCGGATCGTATCCTTGGCCGCCATGCCCAGATGCGCGGCGTCATCCGGACCAGCCATGCCGTCCGGCTTGGTTTTCGCCAGGTCAAGGGCCTGTCGAAGGAGCGCATGGAGACCTTTGTGCTGCGACGCGGCGACGGCTACGCATCCGTGCGCGATGTCTGGCTGCGCTCGGGCCTCAACGTCGACGAGATCGAAAAACTGGCACAGGCCGACGCTTTCCGCTCGCTTGGATTGAACCGCCGCGACGCTCTATGGGCGGTCCGCGCGCTCGACGGCAAGAGTGCCGCCGAAAAGCTGCCGCTGTTCGATCAGCCGGCGATCCGCTTGCGCGATCTCGAGCCTGAAACCCGGCTCCCGACAATGCCGCTCGGCGAGCACGTCGTCCACGACTACCGCTCGCTCGGCCTGTCGCTGAAGGCGCACCCGGTCGCCTTCCTGCGTCAAAGGCTGGATCGGTCCGGCGTCACGCCCAATGCGCGGCTCGGCCAGGTGCGGGACGGCCGCCGCGTTTCGGTCGCGGGCCTCGTGCTGGTGCGGCAGCGGCCGGGCAATGGCAAGGCGATTTTCCTGACGCTGGAAGACGAGAATGCGGTCGCCAATATCATTTTCTGGGAAAGAACCTTCAACCGCTTCCGCCCCATCGTCATGGGCGCGCGTCTCATCCGCGTCACCGGCAAGCTGCAATCGGAATCGGACGTCATCCATATCGTCGCCGAGAAGGTCGAGGATCTGACGCCGTGGCTGTCGGTGCTGCTTGAGGAGGCAAGGCTTGTGGATGAACCTTCGAGCGGCCCCGAGGAGAAGCGGCCCGATAGCATCGCGCAAACGGAACTATTGGGAAAGGCAGAGAAGGTCATGCCCAAAGGGCGCAATTTTCAGTAGAACAGTGGCTGGCTATTGGCCTCTTCTCTTCGTCAGGCCGTTCCGCCCAGGCGCGGTGGCGTGGGCACGGCATCGTCAATAGTGATCGTGCGCGCCTCCGATGGCAGCATGATCGGAATGCCGTCCCGCACCGGATAGGCAAGCTTTGCCACCCGCGAAATGAGCTCGCCGCGCTCCGGATCCCAGGCAAGCGGCCCCTTGGTCAGCGGGCAGGCCAAGAGTTCCAGCAGCTTGGGATCGACAGTCCTGTTCCCGTCACGTCCATCCGCCATTCGATCCATCCTTTCCACAAGGCGACCGCTTCAGGTTTTTGCGCGCGGCCTCCCCTTCTCCCTTGTGGGAGAAGGAGGGCCAACCTACTGCAAACTCGAACCGAAATCCTCATTGTCGCGCGCCAGCGCCATTTCGGTGATGGCGATCAGGGTCTCGGCGCGTGTCTTCAGATCGGCCGCTTCGAGCAGGGCCTGTTTCTCGGCCGGCCCGTAGGGCGCCATCATCGACAGTGCGTTGACCAGCATGGCGTTTTCGGCGCGGCTGACGCTCTCCCAGTCGGCCTCCAGATCGTTGGCCTGCAGATAGGCGCGAAACGCTTTGAGCAGCGCCGGCCGGTCGATCTCGGCGTCTGCCTGCTCCTCGTCGAGATCGGCGAGAAAAGGTGCCAGCCGGCACTGGCGGAACGGCGTCTTGACCGTGAGTTCCTGGACAATGCGGAAGCGGCACACGCCCTGCAGCGAAATCAGGTAACGGCCGTCGCCGCTCTCGGACAGCGCAATGATGCGCCCGGCACAGCCGACATTGCAGAGCTCCGGCTCGCCGTCTGGACGCAGCGCACCGTCGAGGCTGGGCTGGATCATGCCGATCAGCCGCGGCCCGGCGATCGCTTCGTCGACCATCTGCAGATAGCGCGGCTCGAAGATGTTGAGCGGCATGCGGCCTCCCGGCAGCAGCAATGCGCCCTCGAGCGGAAAGATCGGCATGGTCGACGGTAAGTCCGCAGCGAGCCGGTAATGCGCGTTTCCCGCCTGCACCTCAATCCTCCGATCGCTTTGTCAGGAAGCGCACCAAATCCGTCTCCTCCCGGCCGGCACAAGGCGCAACACCGGAAACCTGAAATCGAACGCCGTCCGAAAACCTAATCTGGCGCAGCTGCCGCCCACCGCAAGCCCGCGCGACAAAACAGTCTGCGTCGGCTCAGGAAAACAGCAGCGACGACAATTTGCGCCGTGCCGACAGCGTTGCTTCGTCGGTCATGCCCCATGCCTCGAAGAGCTGCAGCAACTGGGTTCTGGCGCCGTCGTCGTTCCACGAGCGGTCTGCCTTGATGATCGCCAGCAGATTGTCGGCCGCCGCCATGCGATCACCCTTGGCGTTCTGGATCATGGCGAGCTCGAACCGTGCCTGGTGATCCCCGGGATTTTCGGCCAGCCGCCGTTCCAGTTCCGCCGGATTGCCGAGCACTGCTGCCTGCGCGGTGAGCGCCATCTTGGCCCGCAGCGCGGCGAGCTGGGGCGCATCCTTCTTCGCTTCCGGGGCCCGCGCCAGCACCGCCTCGGCACCTTCGGTATCGCCAGCCTCGAACAGCAGATCGCCCAAGCCGGCGATCGCCTCGATCGTCTCCGGCGCCTGTTCCAGGATGGCATCGTAAATGTCGGCAGCGGTCTGCACGTCACCGGCGTCGCGCGCCTCGGCAGCGGCGGCCAGCGCCTCGGCCACTTGCGGCGCGCCACCGTTCTTGCCGCCGACCTTCTGGATGAATTGCGTGATCTGGCTCTCGGGAATGGCGCCCATGAAGCCGTCGACCGGCTGGCCGTCCTTGAAGGCAATGACCGCCGGTATCGACTGGATGCCGAGCTGGCCGGCGATCGATGGATGGTCGTCGATATTCATCTTGACCAGCTTGACCTTGCCACCGGCGGCTTTCACCGCCTTCTCCAGCAGCGGCGTCAATTGCTTGCAGGGGCCGCACCACGGCGCCCAGAAATCGACCAGCACCGGCTGGCGACGCGATTCCTGGATGACGTCTGCAGCAAATCCAGCGGTCGTTGTGTCCTTGATGACGTCGGCCGGCGCCTCCCCAAGGGCGACTTTCTCACGCGCGGCGTCGGTGCCGCCATATTGCACGGTGGTGGCATACTGGCCGCCATTGCTGCCAAATGGGCCGCCAAAGGGGTTGCTATCGCTCATCTCTCGTCGCCTTTCGGTCGCGCCGCCGGCCAAGGGACGGGCGCAACATCCTTCTTTAGAACCCGGTTTCAGTCACCCCGGTCTTAGTCACCCATGTGGCGATCATGCCGAGACTTTCAAGATAACAGCATCATGTCCGGTTGCCTCGACGAATTTGACCAGGTCCGCGGCAGCGATGGAAGTCGTCGCTTCATTGGTCAGCGGGTGGGCATTGACCACCGCATGGCTCATCAGCTTCTCGTCCAAAACGACCTTGACCCTTCGCTCGGTGTCGTTGATCAGCCCGAACACCGTGACCGCGCCCGGGACGACGCCGAGAAGCTCCATCAGCATCTCCGGCCGGCCGAAAGACACGCGCCCCGCAGCGCCGATCAGATGGTGGATCTGCTTGAGATCGACCACCGCCTCCTCGTCGACGCTGACCAGGAAGAAATTGTCCTTCTTGTCCTTGAGGAACAGGTTCTTGGTGTGGCCGCCGGCAATCTCGCCGCGCAGCGCCTGCGAATCGGCGACCGTGAACAGCGGCGGATGCCGCCGCGTCGATACCTCGATCCCGAGTCCGGCAAGAAAGGCGAAAAGTTCGGCTTCGGTCTTCGGCATCGGTCTTTCTTCTGGTGGCCTGCTTTCAACGGCTTGTTCGGCTAACGCCGTTTACGGCCAATGATGCGGCCAAGACAAGTCCGTCGCGCAACGCCGGGGGTGATTGCCTTGCGACGTCCGGAGGAGCACTTCTCCGCAAGCAAAAAGCCTGCGAATTCCCTGTTGCAATCGCCGCGCTCTTCAGCCATATAGGCGCGGCTTGCGGCCCAAAAGCCGCGCGAGCGGGTGTAGCTCAGGGGTAGAGCACAACCTTGCCAAGGTTGGGGTCGAGCGTTCGAATCGCTTCACCCGCTCCATTTCTCTCAAGGGAAATCAAGCATCGAAAAGCCGCGGTCCGCCGCGGCTTTTTCGTTTTTGCGCGCCAACAGGGCGCAGCGCGCCGAATCGGCTGGCCGCGCGCGCAAGTTCATTTGCCACGAGATTCATCCGCAGACCGCTCAGGTGCTTTTGAGCGTTCCGTTCATTCCGTTCGGGTAGAAGCCGCCCTTGCTGACGCCTTTCTGGTCGGTCAGATAGACGATCCGAAGCACTTCTTGCGGCGTCCTCGTGAAGGCGATTGCATCCGGGGTCGATGGAACGATATTGGCTTTGCCGTCCACTCGGATGCCCTGGTCCTTGTCTTCCGGTCCATCGATCTTGTCGCGGGCGTCGGAAACCGCATTGGCGGCCTTCCAGGCATCCTCGCCCATTCGGTAAAGCGACGATCGCGCCATCCCCATGTGGTAGGCCTCAACGGCCAGAATGCCAGCGGCGGCGGCCTGGAAATCCTTGTTTTTCAGAAGGGGCGCGGCGCCGGCATAGGCAGTGACGCCGACATCCTCGAACAGCATGCCGCCGAGCACGAAGTTCATCTGGTTGCCGAAAGGATCGAAGTCCGCTCCGAGCCCCGCCGCCTTGGCAACCGCCGCAAAGCCCGCATCGAAATCGATTGCCGGCCGGTCGACGGCATCGCTTCCAAGTGTCTTGCGATAGAACCTGACATGGGCAAGTTCGTTTTCGGCGACCTCACGCATGAACTCGCCGATTGCAGGCGTGTCAAAGCGAACCTGTTTGCCGCCAGCCACAGCGCCGGCCTTCGGGCCGGCATCCGAGTCATCGATCCCTTTTCCGGTTGTGCCGCGCAGGTAATATTCGGCTTCCATATATTCGAGATTGAGGGCGAACCGGAAAATGTCTTCGTCTTTGACCTCATCCTGCGCATAGGCGCGGGAAACCGGGGCAAGCCCGGTGGCCGAAGCGAGCGTCGCTCCCAGGCCAAACTGCAATGCGCGGCGGCGTGAAACACGAAATGCAGGCGTGACGCGGATCATGGCTTCCTCCCAAAAGCCCGCCGGCATCAAACATTTTGGCACCTCAAAAGCGGGCCTGCGCTCCCAACTTCACGAACTGTGGAATGTTCCTCAATCGCCTTAAATGATCTCGCCGGATGGCGAGCACCGAGGTTTCCTCGATTGTAACCTCATGTCAGCCGACGCACATGCGCTGTAGCGGCGCTGGATCTGACGGCAGCAAAATCCAGCCGTTGCGGTCGTCCGAAGTACGCTGTCGATAAAATTCAGGACTTTTGCGTGCCGGTTTCGGACCAAGGTCCATCTTGCAGAATACTGTATTTGAACAAAGCTAGGTAACAGCCGGCTTTCACATTGGAAGTCCTGACGTTTTTCATTTGGAACCCATCCTGGCGGGAGGGCGACTCGAAGGAGGAACTATGAAAACGCGCACCTGTCTATTCGCGACTGTAGCCGCTCTCACCCTTGTCGCATCTCCGGTACTCGCTGCTCCCGGCGGCAATGGCAATGGCAACGGCAATGGCGGCAGCAACGGCAATGGCGGAAACTCGGCCGGGGCCGGCTCGCAGGGACACGGAGCCGCCACTTCCGCCGCGGCCAGGGACAAGTCGACGCACGGAGTTGCTCACGCAGCGGCGGTCGTTGCGACGACACCGGCCTCGCCACAGGCCACGTTGGCCTTGCAGGCAGCGCTGGCAAGGCAGACCGCGGATGACGCGGCAGACACTGCCGACGACACTTCCGACGAAACCGAATAAAGCTTTCGAAGCAGCCGCTTGTTGTGTTGAAAAGCCGCGGTTCGCCGCGGCTTTTTCGTTTCCCGACGACGAACTCTCAAGGTGAACAGCGCTTCCAGAAAAAAGCTGCTCCACGGCCGCACTGAAACTACGCTAAGGCCAAACGCCGCCGCATCGGCGTCGGTTTCGATTGCATATGAGGAGATCCCATGACCGGCTTTGTCGACCGCGAGCGCGCGACTGACCTGATGCAGCGCGCCGGCATCGAGGCGCTGGTGCTTTGCGAGCCCGAGGCGTTCCAATATGCCACCAGTGCCTGGATCGGCCCGGCCGGCCTGTTCCGGCGGGCCGGCGCCGGTTTCGTCGTTATTCCCAAGCGAGGCGACCTGCCGATCGGCGTCGTGGTGGCGGATTTCCAGGCTGCCCAGCTCCCGGCGGCGATGGCCGGCGCCATGGTACGCACGCATCCGATCTGGATCGAATCGGCGTCGCTCGAGCCGGCGACGGCCGACCGGCCTGTTGCGCAGCGCATCGAGGGCGGCCTGGTTGGCCGCGCCCCCGGTTTTTCACGTCCAGCGACCTTCGAGCTTGCCCGCTCCGTCCGCGAGCTGAAAACGATCCTCGCAGAATTGGGGCTGGAGCGTGCGACGCTCGGCATCGAGCTGGATTTCGTCTCGGCCAACGATTTTTCCGCGATGCAGGCGATGTTGCCGGGCACTGCCCTGGTCAACGGTTCGCCGATCCTCGACCGGCTGCGGGCGATCAAGTCGCAGAGCGAGATCGACCTGTTGCAGCAGGGCATCGTCCTGTCGGAGGCCGGCCTGTCGCGGCTGCAGCAGCATGCAGCGGCCGGCATGCGTCAGTCTGAGCTGGTCGCGCTTTACCGGCAAGGTGTCGCGGATGCAGCCGCCGGGTCGTCGCAGCAAATCTCGACGGCGGAATACGTCACGCTGGGCGCTCGCCCAAAAGGCGCCGACGCGATCGCCGCCGCCGGCGATCCGCTGAAGGCCGACATGGTGTGCAGCGTGAACGGCTATGCCTCGGATATGTCGCGGAATTTCACCTTCGCGCCGCCGTCGCCCGAACAGGCCGAATTGCATGCGATAGCCGAACGCGCCTTCGCCGACGGGCTTGCCGCGCTTATGCCCGGAAAGCCGTTGGCCACTGTGTATCGCGCCGCCAGCGACAGCCTGGCGCGCCAGGGCCTGCGTTCCTATCGCCGCGGCCATTTCGGCCACGGCGTCGGCCATTCCGTGTTTTCCGAGCAATGGCCGTTCATTTCGGCCGACTGCGATGTCGCGATCGAACCCGGCATGGTGCTGGCATTCGAGATCCCGCTCTACATCGACGGTCTCGCCAGTTTCAATCTCGAGGACCAGTTCCTGATCACCTCCAACGGGCCGCTGCCGATGAACCGCCTGCCGAGACGTCTGGGGGTTATCGGCTGAATCCAGCCGTTATCTGGCGCCGGCCACGCCCCTGCGGAAATCCGACGGCGACATGCCGGCAAGCTTGCGGAACGACTTGTTGAACGCGCTGAGCGAGCCGAAGCCCGATTCCATGGCGACGCGCAGCACATTGGCATCCTGATGCATCAGCAGCGCCTGCGCGTAGCTGAGGCGCAGCAGATTCACATATTCATTGAGCGTCATGCCGGTCGATTTCTTGAAGATGCTCATGGCGTATTTGGGATGGATGTCGGCCGCCGCGGCGATGTCGACGCAATCGATCTCGTAGAGGAAATTCTCCGCAATGAAGTCGCACATGCGCCCGACATTGCGCAGCGATTGCTGATCGAACGGGCTGCCTAGCTCCTGTTCGACCGGCGTTTCCGGCACCAGCCGGTAGGGCTCGAATCGCACCCGCTCAAGCCGCAGCAAAAGCTCGTTGACGGCATGCTCCGCCTTGACCGGGTCGCCGGAGCGGGCATAGCGGTTCCAGCGCTCAAAATTGTGGTCGTCCGACCGGTCGGTGGCATCGGTCACCAGCGTCGCGCCGGTCATCAGCCTGTTGCGGACATCGGCGGGCAAATGCAGCCGGAAGAAATGAACCAGCGGCAGATGCGCGCCAGCGTAGATGGCATCGTCGGAGGCTTCGTCCATCTGGTGCGGCAGGCCGCCCCAGAACAGGCACATGTCGCCCGCAGAAAGCGAAAGCCCGTGCCCGTCCATGCGGTAATGCACGGCGCCACGCACGATGAAATTCACCTCGACCTGGGCGTGCCAATGCGGCTTGAGCATCACCAGGGGCTGGGTGTGGAACATTTGCAGCAGCAGCGGCAGGCCCTCCACGCTGCTGGCGCCAGGCTGGTAAAACGGCCTTTCCGGCATCTTACTTTCCGCTCATTTCTTATTCCCTTTGTCGCGGACAAGGCTTTCCCGAAGCCTAGTCTAGCCACGCTCGCAAACAGAGAGCAACTGAAATGGGAGGATTTCAATGCGCTTAAAATTGACCTGCGCCGCGCTCGCGCTTGCCCTGGGCTCCAGCCCAGCCTTTGCGCAGTCCGGTGAAATCACGATCTGGAGCTGGAACATCGCCGCTTCGTCGCTGAAGGCCACCATAGCGGGCTTCAACAAGCAGTATCCCGACATCAAGGTCACGGTCGAGGACCTCGGCAACCAGCCGACCTACGACAAATCGATCGCCGGCTGTGCCGCCGGCGGCGAGGGCCTGCCGGACATCGTGACGATCGAGAACGGCGAGGCGGAAAACTACTGGAGCCAGTTCCCGGATTGCTTCGTCGACCTGCACACGCTCGGCTACACCGCAGAAGACCAGGCAAAATTCCCCGACTTCAAACGTACCGAGCTCGAGGTTGACGACAAGGCCTATGCGATGCCCTGGGATTCCGGTCCAGTAGCGATGTTCTACCGCCGCGACTTCTATGAGAAGGCCGGCGTCGACCCGTCTTCGATCAAGACCTGGGACGATTTCATCGCCGCCGCCAAGAAGATCCAGGCCGCCAATCCTGGCGTGACGATGACCAACGCCGATTTCAACGGCGATTCCGAATTCTTCCGCATGATCTCCAACGAGCAGGGCTGCGCCTATTTCTCCGCCGATGGTCAATCGATCACCGTCAATCAGCCCAAATGCGTCGATGCCATGACCAAGATCAAGGAGATGAAGGACGCCGGCATCATTTCCTCTGCCGACTGGAGCACCAAGATCACCAACAACACCGCCGGCAAGGTCGCCAGCCAGATGTATGGCGGCTGGTATGAAGGCACCATACGCACCGAGTCGCCCGATGGCGCAGGCAAATGGGGCGTCTATCTGATGCCGAGCCTGACCGCCGACGGTCCGCGCGCCGCCAATCTCGGCGGCTCCTCGCTCGCCATCACTTCGGTGTCGAAGAACAAGGAAGCCGCCTACGCCTATCTGAAATACACGCTAGGGACGAATGAGGGCCAGATCACCATGCTGAAAGGCTTCGGCCTGGTGCCGTCGCTGATCTCGGCGCTCAACGACCCTTACGTCTCCGAAGGCCTGCCCTATTGGGGTGGCCAAGCCGTGTGGAAGGACATCCTCGGCACCTTGCCCAAGGTCGTCCCCAGCCGCGGCACGCCGTTCCAGAGCGACGCCGAAATCATCATCCGCGCGGTGCAGACCAAATATCTGGCCGGCGGCTATCCCGACGCCAAGGCAGCGCTCGACGATGCCGCAAGCCAGATCGCCGCGGCGACCGGCCTGCCGGTCAAGTCGTGATCTAGACGAGGCGGCTCCGAGCGCACGGCTCCCCTTCTCCTCTTGTGGGAGAAGGTATCGCCGAAGGCGACGGATGAGGGGTGCTCCAGCTTGGCGCCGGCGGCACTCCGGCCATCACCCCTCAACCGTCTCAGCGCTATGCGCCGATCCACCTTCTCCACAAGGGGAGAAGGCAAGAACTTGAAAGCAGAAAGGAGGAAAACGATGCGCTACCAGAACGCCACGGCTTATCGCTTCCTCGCGCCCTATCTGCTGATCTTCTCGATCTTCTGGCTGTGGCCGATCATCGATTCCTTCCTGATCTCGTTCCAGGCGACGCGCACCGTGCCGTGGCGGTTCGCGCCGACCTTCAACTGGGGCCGGCTGATCGGCGATCCCGCCTTCTTCAATGCCTTGAAGAACACATTGCTGATCCTCGTCATCCAGGTGCCGGTGATGATTTCGCTGGCGATAGTGATGGCGGTGCTTTTGAATTCGCCGCTGCTCAAGGCACGTGGCCTGTTCCGATTTGCCTTCTTCGCGCCTGTCGTGGTCGGTGAGGTCGCCTATTCGGCGGTTTTCCGGCTGATGTTCAATCTCGACTACGGCATCATCAACAAGTTGCTGAACAGCATCGGACTGCCCACTGTCGACTGGTTTACCAACGTCACCCCGGCGATGGCGGTGATCATGATGGCGGTGACCTGGCGCTGGGCCGGCTACAACGCCATCATCCTGCTCGCCGGCCTGCAGTCCATCCCCGAGGATGTCTACGAGGCGGCAACCCTGGACCGGGTCAGCAAGGTCAAACAGTTCTTTTATATCACGCTGCCCCTGCTCAAGCCGATCATCGTGTTCTGCGCCGTGCTGTCGATCATCGGCACCATGCAGCTGTTCACCGAGCCCTTCCTGATCACCGAGCGCGGCGGGCCGGGCGGCGGCACCGAAACGCTCGGGCTGCTGCTTTACCGCCAGGGCTTCCGGTCGCTCAATTTCGGCTATGCTTCGGCCGTCGCCTACACCATGGCCGGGCTGGCGATTGCCATTTCGTTGGTGCAGATATGGCTGACGAGGGAACCGAAATGACCTCGCGCTCCCCAATCAGCCATTCCCGGGTCAGCCGTTCCCAGGCCAGATTGGGCCGCAGCATCGCGCTGCATCTGTTCCTGACGCCGCTGGCGCTGGTCTGGCTGTTTCCGCTGTGGATGATGGTGGTCTTTTCCACGATGCCCGACAATGGCATCTTCAGCCCCGACATCGAGCTTTTGCCGCACGGCAATTTCCTCGACAATGTCAGCAATCTGCAGCGCGGCACCAATTTCATCGGCGCCATCGGCATCTCCGTCTCGGTGGCGGTGACCTATACCTTCCTGTCGGTGATGCTCACCTCGATGGCCGGCTGGGCGCTGGCGCGTTACAACTTCTTCGGCAAGGGCATGGTCGTAGCCATCATCTTCGGCACCATCACGCTGCCCTATGCGGTCGTGCTGATCCCGCAATTCATCATGGTGGCGCGCGACTTCAAGCTCGCCAACACCTGGGTGGCGCTGATCGTGCCGCCACTGTTCAACTCGCTGGGCGTGCTATTCATGCGGCAGAGTTTTTCGATGATGCCGCACGAGCTGTTCGACGCCGCCAAGGTCGAGGGCGTCAAGGAATGGCGGATATTCCTGTTCGTCGCATTGCCTCTGGCGCGGCCGATGCTGGCGGCGCTCGCCATCATTCTCTTCCTTGCTTCCTGGAACAATTATCTGTGGCCGCTGCTGATCAATTCCAAGCCGGGCGCAATGACCGCGCCGGTGGCGCTCGGCACGCTGATCGGTCTCACCAAGGTGTCCTGGGGCGGCATCATGGCGGGCGCGGTGATGCTGACGGCGCCAATGCTCGTCGTGTTCGTGCTTCTGCAGCGCCATTTCGTCGCCGGCATCGCCGCCGGCGCTATCAAGTAAGGATCAGCATGGCGGCAGTCACACTCAAAAACGTCATCAAGCGCTTCGGCGTCTTCGAGATCGTCCACGGCGCCAATATCGATATCGATGACGGCGAATTCGTCGTCTTCGTCGGCCCTTCCGGCTGCGGCAAGTCCACGCTGCTCCGGATGATCGCCGGGCTCGAGGACATCAGCGACGGCGAGATCGCCATTGGCGGCAAGGTGGTGAACGACGTCGAGGCAGCCGATCGCGGCATCGCCATGGTGTTCCAGTCGTACGCGCTCTATCCGCACATGACGGTCGAGCAGAATCTGAGCTTCGGCCTAAGAATGACCGGCAACCCCAAGGCAGATACCGAGCGGCGGGTGAAGCGGGCTTCCGAAATCCTGCGCATCGCCGAGCTGATGAAGCGGCGGCCGCGGCAATTGTCGGGCGGCCAGCGCCAGCGCGTCGCCATCGGCCGCGCCATCGTGCGCGAGCCGCAAGTGTTCCTGTTCGACGAACCGCTCAGCAATCTCGACGCCGAGCTCAGGGTGCAGATGCGCGTCGAGATATCGCGCCTTCACAAGGAGCTTGGCGTTACCATGGTCTATGTGACGCACGACCAGACCGAGGCGATGACGCTGGCCGACAGGATCGTCGTGCTCAACGCCGGCAATATCGAGCAGATCGGTGCGCCGCTCGATCTCTACGACGACCCCGCCAACCGCTTCGTTGCCGGCTTCGTCGGCTCCCCGAAAATGAACTTTCTGGCGGCGAAAATGGTCGGGGCCGACAATGGCGCTGCGGTCGTCGAACTGGTCAATCATCGCGGCGCGCTCCTGCGCAAGCAGCTTTCGGATGCTCTGCCTGCGATAGGCGGCGATGTCGTGCTTGGTGTGCGGCCGGAGCATTTCTTCGACGCCGGCCAGGGCGATTGCGACCTTACCCTCAAGGCCGACGTCGCCGAGCACTTGGGATCGGTGAGTTATGTCTATGCCAATTCCGGGACCGGGGGCGGGCGCGAGGAACTGATCATCGAGCGCGAGGCCTCGCGGCATCGCGCGAACGGCGACGACCTGGTGGTGTCGATCAAGGCCGACCGCTCGCTTCTCTTCGACGCCACCGGCGCACGCATTCGCTAACCCATCTAGTTTCTTTTGTCCGATCGCGATTGGTCGCGGCCACCCCACGGAGATTTGACATGACGTCCAAGCCAGAAAAAATTCGCTGGGGCATTCTCGGGCCCGGCAACATCGCCAAGGCCTTTGCGGGCGGCGTTGCCCATTCGCGCACCGGCACATTGGTCGCCTTAGGGGCGCGCAATCCCGGCAAGGCCGGGCTCACTGAGGCTTTCCCCGGCGCCCGCATCCTTGATGGCTACGAGGCTTTGCTTGGCGATCCGGATGTCGACGCGATTTATATTTCAACGCCGCATCCAAGCCATGCCGAATGGGCGATCAAGGCGGCTGAGGCCGGAAAGCATGTGCTTTGCGAAAAGCCGCTTGGCCTGACCGCCTTCGAGGCCGACGCCATGATCCATGCCGCGCGCAAGGCCGGCACCTTTCTCGGTGAAGCCTTCATGTACCGGCTGCATCCGCAGACGGCCAGGCTGGTCGAGCTGATCAGGGCCGCCGCGATCGGCGACATCAAGATGATCAAATCCAGTTTCGGCTTCGCCATGCCTAGCTTCATGCCGGAGCACCGGCTTTACGCCAAGGATCTCGCCGGCGGCGGCATTCTCGATGTCGGCGGCTATCCCGTCTCGATGGCGCGGCTGATTGCCGGCGCCGCGGCGGGAAAGCCCTTTGCCGAGCCGGACAAAGTAGTCGGCGCTGCGCATCTCGGCCAATCCGGCGTCGATGAATGGGCGTCGGCGCTGTTGCATTTTCCGGGCGGCATCGTCGCGGAAGTCTCCTGCAGCATTTCGCTCGCGCAGGACAACGTATTGCGTATTCTCGGCAGCAAGGGCCGCATCGAGGTGGCGGATTTCTGGTATGCCGGCGGCCAGCAAGGCGGCACCGGCGAAATCCGCATCATCCGTCGGGGTGACACCGAGGTGGTCGAGGTCAAGGAGGACGGCTGGCTTTACGCATTCGAGGTCGACGCCGCCGGCGAGGCCATTCACGGCGGGAAGCAGGAGTTCGCCTGGCCGGGCATGGGCTGGGCCGACAGTCTCGGCAATCTGCGCGTGCTCGATAAATGGCGGGCCGCCATCGGGCTCGAATATGACATCGAGAAACCGGCAAAGCGCGTCAACACGATCTCCGGGCGGAAGCTGCGCTCCGGCGGGACCGCCATCCCCAAGCGCGGCATTCCGGGCCTGCCGCGGCCGGCCTCGTGCCTGGCGCTCGGCTTCGAGGATTTCCGCACCTTTTCGTCGGGCGCCATCCTGCTCGACGCCTATTTTGAGGCGGGCGGCAATCTGTTCGACACCGCCTTCGTCTACGGTTCCGGCTATACCGAGACGCTGCTCGGCCAGTGGCTGAAGAACCGCGGCGTGCGCGAGCAATCGGTGGTCATCGGCAAGGGTGCGCACTCGCCGCTCTGCTATCCCGACGTCATCGGCAAGCAGCTCACCCAGTCGCTCGAGCGGCTGCAGACCGACCATATCGACGTCTATTTCATGCATCGCGACAACCCGGACGTGCCGGTCGACGAGTTCGTCGATGCGATGGATCGCGAGGTCAAGGCCGGCCGCATTCGCGGTCCGTTCGGCGGCTCGAACTGGACGATGGAACGCATGGACGAGGCGATTGCCTATGCCGAGCGCACCGGCAAGCAGAAGCCCGGCGCGCTTTCCAACAATTTCTCGCTGGCCGAGATGCTGGAGCCGATCTGGGCGGGCTGCGTCACGTCCTCCAGTGACGCATGGAAGGCCTGGCTCACCGCCCGGCAAATGCCGAACTTCGCCTGGTCGAGCCAGGGCCGCGGCTTCTTCACCGACCGCGCCGGCCGCGACAGGCGCGACAATGAGGAACTGGTCCGGGTCTGGTACTCGGAGAGGAACTTCGGCCGCCGCGACCGCGCCATCGAGCTCGCCAAACGGCTGGGCAAAAGCCCGATCCACGTCGCGCTCGCCTATGTCCTGGCGCAGCCCTTTCCGTCCGTCCCGCTGATCGGGCCGCGCACGCTCGACGAGTTGGAAGACAGCCTCCAGGCGCTCGACATCTCACTTTCGCCGGACGATCTTGCATGGCTGGATAGCGGTTCGGATCAGGCCCGCGCGCGCGCCTGATAGCGGGGTCTTGCGCTGCGCCCCTAATTTCCGGACTGTTTGCGCTGCCCCTCACCTACCCTCTCCCCGCTCTTCGGGAGAGAGGATAAGGTTAAAGGGCAGCGCCGAAGTCGCAGGAGATAGGGAAGACAGATGCTCGACATATCACCGTCGAAACAGGCGGCCACCTGGCTCGGTTCTTTTGCGCGAGCGCTCGAGGCGGGCGACGTCGCGGCCGCAATCAACCTGTTCGTCGAGGACTGTTACTGGCGCGACCTGCTGACCTTCACCTGGAACATCAAGACCATGGAAGGCCGCGCGGCTATCCGCGACATGCTGGAAGCCACGCTGGCAATGACAAGGCCTGCTCGGTGGCAGCTCAGCAGCGAAGCGACTTCGGACGAAGGCGTTATCGAAGCCTGGTTCTCTTTCGAGACGTCATCAGCGTGGGGCCAAGGCATCATACGCCTCAGGGACGGCAAATGCCGGACACTGTTTACGGCGATGAGCGATCTCAAGGGGTTTGAGGAGCGCAAGGGCCCGGCGCGGCCTCTGGGCGTCCGCCACAAGGCCGATCCGGAGCGCGAGACCTGGCTGGAGGCGAGGGCGCGCGAGACGCGTGAACTCGGCGCCGGCCAGCAGCCTTATTGCCTGGTCATCGGTGGCGGCCAGGGCGGCATCATGCTGGGCGCACGGCTCCGGCAACTCGGCGTGCCGGCCATTATCATCGAGAAGAATGCGCAGGCCGGCGATTCCTGGCGCAATCGCTATCGCTCGCTCGTGCTGCACGACCCGGTCTGGTACGACCATCTGCCCTACATCCCGTTTCCCGAGAACTGGCCGGTGTTCACGGCCAAGGACAAGATGGGCGACTGGCTGGAAATGTACACGCGCGTCATGGAGCTCAACTACTGGACCTCCACAAGATGCATCAGCGCGTCCTACGACGACACCGAAAAGGTCTGGACGGTCGAGGTCGACCGCGCCGGCCAGCGCATCACGTTAAAGCCGAGGCACATCGTCTTTGCGACCGGTGCTTATGGCCCGCCTAGGCAGATCGACCTGCCGGGCGCCGAGGCCTTCCAGGGCGAGATCCTGCACTCCAGCCAATATTCCAGCGGCGAGAAATTCCGCGGCAAAAAGGTCGCCGTCATCGGCGCCGCAAGTTCCGGCCATGACGTCAGCGTCGATCTATGGGAGAGCGGCGCCGAGGTGACGATGGTCCAGCGCTCGCCGACGACGGTGGTCAAGTCGGACACGCTGATGGAGATCGGTTTCGAGATCTTTTCGGAAAAGGCGCTGGCTCGCGGCATCACCACTGAGAAGGCCGACATGATCGTCGCCTCGACGCCGTTCGCGCTGCTGCCGCAAGGCCAGCGGGCGCTTTACGACATCATCAAGGCGCGCGACGCGGCCTTCTACGACCGCTTGCGCGGCGCCGGCTTCGCCATCGATTTTGGCGACGACGAGACCGGACTTTTGATGAAGGCCTACCGCACCGGCTCGGGCTTCTACATCGACGTCGGCGCCTGCGATCTGATCATCGACGGCGAGATCGGCATCCGCAGCGGCGTCGGGATCAAGTCGCTGACGCCGACAGGCATCCTCTTCGACGACGGCACCGAACTGGCGGCAGACGCAATCATCGCCTGCACCGGCTATCTCTCGATGAACGAAACGGTGGCGGCGATCGTCTCCCGTGAAGTCGCCGACAAGGTCGGGCCGTGCTGGGGGATTGGCTCGGGCGTGAAAGGCGACCCGGGTCCATGGCAAGGCGAATTGCGCAACATGTGGAAGCCGACCGCGCAGGAAGCGCTGTGGTTCCACGGCGGCAATCTGGCGCTGTCGCGCTTTTATTCGAAGTTCGTGGCGCTGCAGATCAAGGCGAGGATGGAAGGCATTGCGACGCCGGTTTATGGGACGCCGCGGTGAAGCTGTGATCTCCCCCCTTGAGGGGGAGATCACCCACGCCCGAAATGCCGGGCGGCAACCTCGACATGCGTGTCGTGCGCATGCGCTTCGAAGCGCTCGGTTTCGCCGAGATCGTCCAGCGCCTCGTTCGGCCACCACGTGCCGCCGACCACGATGCCGTCCGAGACCAGCCTTTGCTCGGCGACCAGCGAGGCGCCGACCGAATCGACAAAGGTGAAGCGGCCCGGACGCAGCCGCAGCACCGCGATGTCGCCGACCGCACCAACCGCAAGCCTGCCCAAATCGGGCCTGGCGATCGCTTCGGCCGGCCGCTGTGTCGCGGCGCGCAGCACCTCGACCAGCGGCATGCCGAGAACCAGCAGCTTCGACATGCACACCAGGATGTCGAAGGCCGGCCCGTCGACGCAATAGAGATGCACGTCGCTGCTGATCACGTCCGGCGCCAGTCCCTCGCTCAGCATCGCCTTGGCCACCTCGAAATCGAACGAGCCCATGCCGTGGCCGATATCGAAGATGACGCCGCGCTCGCGCGCCAGCCGCATGTCCGGCCGCACCGCGCCCGAAGCGAAGACCGGTGCGTTGGGAAACGGCCGGAAGCAGTGGGTGAGGATATCGCCTGTGCGCAGCCGCGGCAGCACTTCCGAGCGACCCGGCGGCGGCTCGTCTATATGCGCCATCAGCGGCAGGCCGGCCTTGTCGGCGGCTTCCAGCCCGAGATCGACCGGCGCGATGCCGCTGCTGCCGCCGGCGTGGCGTCCCGAGCGGACCTTGACGCCGACGATCACGTCTGCGTGCTCACGCGCCGCCGCCACCGTTTCGCGCGGCTCGCAGAGCCTGAGGTCGCTGCATTCGCCGACCGCGACGGTCTGCGAAAAGCCGAAAATGCCGGCAAAGGAAATGTTGACGTAAGCCAGGATACGGACCTTCGAGCGCTCGATGACGTGGCGGCGAAAGCCGAGGAAATTGCCGGCGCCGGCGCTTCCGGCATCGACGAAGGTGGTGGTGCCGCTCTTTGCGGCGAGCCGGTCGGCATCGACGCCGAGCGACGTGCCGCCCCAATAGACATGGCTGTGCAGGTCGATCAGGCCGGGCGCGACGATCGAGCCCGTGGCGTCGATGACGCGGGCTGCACGTTCGAAGGGGATTTCGGCGTCGATGGCGGCGATACGGCCGTCGGCAATCGCCAGATCGCGTTGTGCGTCGAGGCCCGACGCCGGATCGATGAGGCGGCCGCCTTTTATCAGGAGATCGAATTGCATTGCGCCTGTCTCCGCTTTTCCGTCAGGCCGGCCTGTAGGCGACGGCTTCGACCTCGATCTTGATGTCGATCATAAGCCGTGACTCCACCGTCGTGCGTGCCGGCGGATCTTTCGGGAAATGCCGGGCATAGACGGTATTGAAGATGCCGAAATCGCGCGCGTCCTCGAGCCAGACCGTCGTCTTGACCACGTCGTCGAGCGTGCAGCCGGCCAGCGCCAGTGCCGCCTTGACGTTCGACAGCACCTGTTCGGTCTGCTCGGCGATGCCGCCCTTGACCACCAGCCCGTCGCTGCCGACCGGCACCTGGCCTGAGACATAGACGAAATCGCCGGCCCTGACCGCCGGCGACAACGGCACATGGGATTTTCCGAAACACTGCTTGGGCAAGGAGGCCTCCTGTCTAGGTCCTTTGGGTGAACGCGCGATGCTGCGAGAGATTGGGGGCGGCTGCACGCCATCGATCCACATTTTGAAAGCCTATATCGCTTTGCTGCGGTAACGCCAGAACGATCACCGCCCTTGGCGATCGTTCGCGCCCCCCTCTGTCCTGCCCCCTTCCCACTACTTGGCATCTCCCCCTCTGGTGGGGAGATCGGCAACTTCGCCGATACCATCCATTCAGCCACCTTGGAGGTTGGCGAAAGCCGCGGTGACATCCAATCTCCCCTGGAGTGGGAGATGCCCGGCAGGGCAGAGGCGAGCGCTGTCCCGCCAGCGTCTGGACCCGCGACACCAGACGGCTCAGCGGTCGATCCGCGTCGACAGGATGATCGACGACGACGTCCGCTCGACCCCGTCCATGGCGCCGATCTGGTCGAGGAGCGTGTCGAGATCCCTGATCGACGGCGCTTCGACGACAACGATCATGTCGAAATTGCCGCTGACCGAGTGCAGCGTTCGAACCTGTGCCAGCGCCTGCAGGCTGCGCACCACCTTGTCGGCGAGCTTGGGGGTGACGGTAAGCAGGACATGCGCCCTGACCAGCCCCTGTTCGTAGTCGGGCGAAAGCCTGACACCGTAGCCGGTGATGATGCCGCGCTGTTCCAGCCGCTCGATCCGGCTCTGCACCGTGGTCCGCGACACGCCCAGCCGTCGCGCCAGTTCGGCGGTCGAGGCGCGTGCATTGATGCGCAGCAGGGAAAGCAGGGCCTGGTCGGCATCGCTGAGCATTTCGACGAACCTTGCCGGCACATTGCACAAAGAGAGACTGCGTTTCGTACAGTCTCACGCTTCCTTTCGACAGGCAAGCTGCGATTCTAGCCATCAATCCAATGTTGGTGCGAGGGACCTGTCATGAAGGAAATCATCGTCGTCGGCGCCGGCAAGATCGGCTCGACCATTGCCGAGATGCTGGCTTCCACGGGCAACTACCATGTCACGCTCGTCGACCGCTCGGCGGCGCAGCTCGGCGCGGCCGAACTGCCTGAAACGGTCGAGACGCTGGAACTCGACATCGAAGCCGCCGGCACCCTCGAAGCGGCCTTGGCCGGCAAATTCGCGGTGCTCAGCGCCGCGCCCTTCCATCTGACCACGCGCATCGCGGAGGCGGCGGCCAGTGCCGGCGTGCACTATCTCGATCTGACCGAGGATGTCGTCAGCACCAGGCGGGTCAAGGAACTGGCGCGCTCCGGCAGCAGCGCCTTCATTCCGCAATGCGGCCTGGCGCCGGGCTTCATCTCGATCGTTGCCAACGACCTCGCCAGCCGCTTCGACACGCTGGAGAGCGTGCGCATGCGGGTTGGCGCGCTGCCGCAGTACCCGTCGAACGCGCTGAACTACAATCTGACCTGGAGCACCGACGGCGTCATCAACGAATATTGCGAGCCTTGCGAGGCGATCGTCGAAGGCGAGCTGATCGAGGTGCCGCCGCTCGAGGAGCGCGAGGAGTTCTCGCTCGACGGCGTCACCTATGAGGCGTTCAACACCTCGGGCGGGCTGGGCACGCTGGCCGAAACGCTGAAGGGCAGTGTGCGCACGCTGAATTACCGCACCATCCGCTATCCCGGCCATGCCGCGATCATGAAGGCGCTGCTCAACGACCTCGGCCTGCGCCACCGCCGCGACGTGCTGAAGGACATTTTCGAAAGCGCCCTGCCGGCAACGCTGCAGGACGTGGTTATCGTCTTCGTCACCGTCAGCGGCCGCAAGAACGGCCGTCTGCTGCAGGAGACCTATGCCAACAAGATCTACGCCAGGCGCGACGGCGAAAAGGTGCGCAGCGCCATCCAGATCACCACCGCATCGGCGATCTGCGCCGTGCTCGACATGCTCGCCGACGGCACCTTGCCGGCAAGAGGTTTCATCAAGCAGGAAGACATCGCGCTCGACGCTTTTCTGGCCAACCGCTTCGGCCGCGCCTATGCGCAGCACGAGATGGTTAGCCGGCTTGCGGGATGAGCTGCGTAATCTCCCCCCTCGAGGGGGAGACGTCGCCGAAGGCGACAGAGGGGGTCGCCTCGCGAAGAGCGCCAACCTCCATCTGTCGCAAGGGAGGTCGCATCCAGTCGAACCGACCCCCTCTGGCCTGCCGGCCATCTCCCCCTCAAGGGGGGAGAGCGCGAGCCCTCAAACATGCACCGCCCGCCCAAGCGCCTTCAGCGCCGCTTCCTGAAAACCCTCGCCCTGTGTTGGATGGGCATGGATTGTTCCGGCGATATCCTCCAGCGTCGCACCCATCTCCAGCGCTAGGCCAAAGGCCGTAGATAATTCCGACACGCCCTGGCCGACGGCCTGGATGCCCAGCACCAGATGGTTGTCGGCGCGGGCAACGACCCGCACGAATCCGTCCTCGCCCAACTTCGTCATTGCCCGGCCATTGGCAGTGAAGGGAAACTGTCCGACCTTGATCTCGCCACGCGCCTTGGCCTCTTCCGGCGACAGGCCCGCGGTGACCAGCTCCGGGTCGGTGAAGCAGACAGCCGGGATCGCTCGTCTGTCCCAGCTGCGCTTGTGGCCGGCGACGATCTCGGCGACCATTTCGCCTTGCGCCATCGCCCGGTGCGCCAGCATCGGCTCGCCGGTGACGTCGCCAATGGCAAAGATACCGCGCATCGAGCTGCGGCACTGGTCGTCGATGCGGATGAAGGAGCCGGCCATGTCGAGGTCGATCTGCTCCAACCCCCAGCCTTCGGTCACCGGCTTGCGACCGACCGTGACCAGGACCTTGTCGGCAGCGATCTTGCCGTTCTTGCCGCCATTCGTCTCGACCAGCAGCGCGTCGCGCTTGGTGGACAGCCCCTTGGCCTTGGCGTTCACGAGCACCTCGATGCCCAACTCGGCCAGCCGCTTAACCACCGGCCGGGTCAGTTCCGCATCGTATTGTGCCAGCACGCGCGGCAACGCCTCGACCACGGTCACCTTGGCGCCCAGCTTGGCAAAGGCGATGCCGAGTTCCAGCCCGATATAGCCGCCGCCGACCACCGCCAGCCTCGCCGGAACTTCGCTCAGCGCCAGCGCCTCGGTCGACGAAATGACCGGTCCGCCGAATGGCAACGATGGCAGTTCGACCGGCGCCGAGCCGGTCGCGATCACCACCGTTTCGGCGCGGATCACCTGCATGCCGATCTCGGTCTCGACGGCAACGGTCTTTCCGTCGCGAAATGTCGCCCAGCCATGCACCGTCTTCACGCCAGCTTTCTTCAGCAGGCCGGCAACACCGTTGTTCAGCCGGCTAACGATCCCGTCTTTCCAGGCCGTGGTGGCGGCGAGATCAAGCGATGGTGCGGCGATCGCAATGCCGAGCGGGTTCTTGCCGCCGGCCATGTGCGAGAGCTTCTGGAACTCCTCGGCCGCGTGGATCAGCGCCTTGGACGGGATGCAGCCGACATTGAGACAGGTGCCGCCCGGTCTGCCGAACTCGACTATAACCGTATCGATGCCGAGCTGCCCGGCACGGATAGCGCAGACATAGCCGCCCGGACCAGCGCCGATGACCAGCAGCTTGCAGGAGATTTCCTTCATCATGTCACGCTAGTTCCTCTCGACGGTACAGGACTTTGAGGCCGGAGGGACAGAAGCATCGCTACTCCTCTCATTCTGCGCCGCTGCAATCCTCCGCCCACGGGTCTAATCCACAAAAATCAACGCCGGCGTCTCTAGCAGCGTCTTGATGCGCTGGATGAACACCGCAGCGTCCCAGCCGTCGACGACGCGGTGGTCGAAGCTGGAGGACAGGTTCATCATCTTGCGCGGGATGAACTGGCTGCCGTCCCATACCGGCCGCACCATCATCTTGTTGACGCCGACGATCGCCACTTCCGGATGATTGATCACCGGCGTCGTCGCCACGCCACCCATGGCGCCGAGCGAAGTGATGGTGATGGTCGAGCCCGAAAGCTCGTCGCGTGTCGCCGTGCCCGACCTGGCCGCCTCGGCGAGCCTGTTGACCTCGGCGGCGCAGTCCCAGATGTCGCGCGCCTCGGCGTGCTTGACCACCGGCACCATCAGCCCCGCAGGCGTCTGCGCCGCGATGCCGATATGGACGCCGCCATGCTGGTGGACGATGCCGGCTTCGTCGTCGAACAGCGCATTGAGGTTCGGCTGGTCGGCAATGGCCTTGACCATCGCCCGCATCAGGAACGGCAGCAGCGTCAGCTTCGGCCTGTCCGCGCCCGGCCGCTTCTCCTTGTTGAGCGCGGCGCGCAAATCCTCGAGCGCGGTGACGTCGATCTCCTCGACATAGGTGATGTGCGGGATGCGCGACTTGGCCAGCGTCATCTTCTCGGCGATCTTTCGCCTGAGCCCGACTATCTTGATGTCCTCGACCGTCTCGTTGCGGGCGAGGCCAGGGGCCTTCGCCAGCTGTGGCCCCCGCGCCAGGAAGGCGTCGATGTCCTCATGCCGGATGCGACCGGCCGGTCCGGTTCCCGGAACCTGCCGAAGGTCGATGCCGGCCTCTTTCGCCCTGAGGCGGACGGCCGGCGAGGCCAGTGGCTTTTCTCCCTCGGGACGCGGCGCACCGGCGACCTTGGACCTGGCGCCGTCATCCTCGGGCTTGTCCCGAGGATCTACCGACCTCTCGGAACTGATCGCGTCATATCCGTGTGGGACGGCAGATCCTCGGGACAAGCCCGAGGATGACGGCGCCAAATTGGGTAATGACGGCTCCAAGCCCGAGGACGGGCGAGCCCGCGCATCGTCAGGGGTACCCTCCGCCGTAACGTCTGCAAGCGTCCCGCCAACCCTGACGTTCCCCTCACCGGCCACTTTCAACCTGACGATTGGCGAGCCGATCGCCACCGTGTCGCCGATCTCGGCGCCAAGCCAGAGGATCTCGCCATCGACGGGCGAAGGAATTTCGACCGTCGCCTTGTCGGTCATGACCGCGGCAAGTACGGCGTCCTCGCGCACGAGATCGCCGACCTTGACCTGCCATTCGACCAGCTCGGCCTCGGCGACGCCTTCGCCGACATCGGGCAGCTTGATGACATATTCGCCCATCGTCTTCCCCCTCAGGCTTCCATCGTTTCGACGAGCGCGCGGCCTAGCCGGGCGGGACCGGGAAAATAGTCCCACTCCTGCGCATGCGGATAGGGCGTGTCCCAGCCGGTGACCCGCGCCACCGGCGCTTCCAGATGGTAGAAGCAGTTCTCCTGAACCAGCGCAGAAAGTTCGGCGCCGAAGCCGGATGTCAGCGTCGCCTCATGCACGATCACGCAGCGCCCGGTCTTGTTGACCGAGGCGACGATCGTCTCGAGATCCAGCGGCAGCAGTGTCCTCAGATCGATAACCTCGGCATCGATGCCGGTCTCCTCGGCTGCCGCTTGGGCGACATAGACCATCGTGCCATAGGCAAGCACGGTAACTGCCGCACCAGGCCGCCGGATCACCGCCTTGCCGAGCGGCACCGTGTAATGGCCATCGGCGACTTCGCCGAGCTGATGTTTCGACCATGGCGTTACCGGCCGCTCATGATGACCGTCGAACGGGCCGTTATACAGCCGCTTCGGCTCCAGGAAGATCACCGGGTCGGGATCCTCGATCGCTGCGATCAGCAGGCCCTTGGCGTCGTGCGGATTGGACGGAACCACGACTTTCAGGCCGGAGACATGGGTGAACAGCGCCTCCGGGCTCTGGCTGTGGGTCTGACCGCCGAAGATGCCGCCGCCGGTCGGCATTCTCACGACGATCGGGCAGGTGAAATCGCCGTTCGAGCGGTAGCGCAGCCGCGCCGCTTCCGAGACGATCTGGTCATAGGCCGGATAAACATAGTCGGCAAACTGCACCTCGACGCAAGGCTTCAGCCCGTAGGCCGCCATGCCGATGGCCGCGCCGACAATCCCGGATTCGCTGATCGGCGCATCGAAGCAGCGGCTCTTGCCGTATTTCGCCTGCAGGCCTTGCGTGCAGCGGAAGACGCCGCCGAAGAAGCCGACATCCTCGCCGAACACGATGACGCGTTCGTCGCGCGCCATCGACACGTCCATGGCGTCGCGGATCGCCTCGATCATGGTCCGCCGGGGCATGGTCAGACCCCGGCCTGTTGGCGCTGGCGCCTGAGATGCGGCGGCATCTCGGCATAGACGCCCTCGAACATATCGCGCGCCGAAGGCTTGCCGCCGGCATGCAGCGTGCCGTGGCGCTCGGCCTCCCGCTGCGCTGAAATCACCGTGTCGAGGATTTCCGCCTCGGCCTGGGCGTGGCGTTCGTCAGACCAGACGCCGCGCTGGATGAGATGGTTCTTCAGCCTGACGATCGGGTCGCCGAGCGGCCAGGCGTCGGACTCGGCCTTCGGCCTGTAGGCCGACGGGTCGTCGGAGCTCGAATGCGCGCCGACGCGGTAGGTGACGTATTCGACCAGCGTCGGCCCGAGATTGCTGCGCGCCCGTTCCGCCGCCCATTTGGCCACCGCATGGACGGCGAGATAGTCGTTGCCGTCGACGCGCAGTGACGGGATGCCGAAGCCGAGGCCGCGTGCAGCAAAAGTGCCGGAGCCGCCGCGGGCAATGCCCTGGAAGGTCGAAATCGCCCACTGGTTGTTGACGACGTTAAGCACGACCGGGGCCTTGTAGGTCGAGGCGAATACCAGCGCCGAATGGAAGTCGGACTCGGCGGTCGAGCCGTCGCCGATCCACGCGGCGGCGATCTTTGAATCGTTGCTGATTGCCGAGGCCATCGCCCAGCCGACTGCCTGGATGTACTGCGTCGCCAGATTGCCGGAGATCGAGAAGAAACCGTGCTCCTTCGACGAATACATGATCGGCAATTGCCGCCCTTTCAGCGGATCGGCCTCGTTCGAATAGATCTGGTTCATCATCGTGACCATCGGGTAGCCGTCGGCGATGAGCAGGCCGGCCTGCCGATAGGTCGGAAAATTCATGTCGCCCCGCGACAGCGCCTTGCGAAAGGCGCAGCTCACTGCCTCTTCGCCGAGATGCTGCATGTAGAAAGAGGTCTTGCCCTGGCGCTGCGCCATCTGCATGCGCGCATCGAAGCTGCGCAGCGTCATCATATGGCGCAGCCCCTCCAGCAACTCGTCGTCCGAAAGCAGCCCTGCCCACGGCCCGACCGCCTCGCCAGCGCGGTTGAGCACGCGGATGATCGAGAAGGCCAGATCGCGGATGTCGCGCGGGTCGACGTCGATCTTCGGGCGCGGCACCGAGCCAGCTTTTGGAATGCTCACATTGGAGAAATCCGGCGTCCCGCCCGGCCGCACTTCCGGTTCCGGAACATGGAAGCGCAACATTCCGGCATCGGCCATGATCTCGGTCCTCCACTGTTGCCCAGCCAGGATATTTGCACACCGCCGGACCAGTGCCAATTCGCCGGGCGCGGCTTCGGGCCAACGACCGCGCCGGCCAGCACTCGTCAAGATGAAGATATGTCCGCGAAATTTCTTGTCGATCTTCCGCCGCCATGCGCAATTTGGCGAATGGTCCGGCCTGATCTGGCGCATGAGAAGGGATTCCTGCTGGCAAGATCCCTCTGTCGAGTTCCTTCCCGCCGTATAGGACAGAGGGGGCGCTGTCCCATAGGCGTCTCGATACAATCCCGCCAATCCCTCCGTTCACCCCGCGCGCGCGTCATGCTAATCAGTGCCCATGGCACAGAAGAAAGCATACGAAGTCGATGCATGGCTCGCGAAGCCGGATCCGCGCGTCTCGATCGTGCTGCTTTACGGTCCCGATCGCGGGCTGGTTGCCGAGCGGGCAAAGGCCTTTGCCGGCAAGACCGGCCTGCCGCTTGACGATCCGTTTTCAGTGGTCAGGCTGGACGGATCGGAAGTCGACCGCGACGAGGGCCGCCTGCTCGACGAGGCCCGCACCGTGCCGATGTTTTCGGAGCGGCGCCTGCTATGGGTGCGCAATGCCGGCGCCCAGAAGGCGCTTGCCGACGACGTCAAGGCGCTGACGTCGGAGCCCGCGCGGGACGCCATCATCCTTATCGAGGCCGGCGACCTGAAGAAGGGCGTCGGCCTGCGCGCCGTGGTGGAGGCGGCGGATAATGCCATGGCATTGCCTTGCTATGCCGATGAAGCCAGGGATATCGATACGGTCATCGACGACGAACTGCGCAAGGCCGGCATGTCGATGACGCTGGAGGCCCGGCAGGCGCTGCGCCGCAATCTCGGCGGCGACCGGCTGGCCTCGCGCGGCGAGATCGAAAAGCTTGTACTTTATGCGCATGGCCAGGCCGAAATCGGCCTTGACGACGTCAAGGCGACGTCTGGCGACGTCTCAGGCCTCTCCTTCGATGCGGCGGTCGACGCCCTGCTCGAAGGCAGGATCGCCGACTTCGACACCGCCTTTACCCGCCATTGCCAGTCCGGCGGCCAGCCCTTCCTGGTGCTTTCATCGGCGATGCGGCAGCTGCAGACGATCCAGGCCATGCGCGGCCAGATGGACGCCGGCGGCCGCAATGCCGCTTCGGTCGTTGCCGCGGCGCGCCCACCGGTTTTTTTCTCCCGGCGCAAGCTGGTGGAGAAAGCCCTCGAACGCTGGAGCAGCGAAGCGCTCGGCCGCGCACTCAACCGCCTGCAGACGGCGGTCCTGCAGACACGCCGACGGCCGGATCTGTCGGTCGCGCTGGCACGCCAGGCCCTGCTCGGCATTGCCGTGGAGAGCGCAAGGCTGGCGCAGCGAGCCTGATCTCCCTCCTCGAGGGGGAGATGTCGCCGAAGGCGACAGAGGGGGTCGGCGAGCGTAAAGCGCCAGCGCCTTCCGCGGCGACAGACGACGTGGGCGCTTGATGTGAGACGACCCCCTCTGGCCTGCCGGCCATCTCCCCCTCAAGGGGGGAGATTGACGGCTTCAGCGATTTCGCCAACCTCAACGAGAAAAAGGCCGGCGCAATGGCTGGCCTTTATTGACTCAATTAATCTACTTCATTTGCCGCCTAAATATCGCGATCCTTTAGCAGCCTACCTACTCCCGCTTCAGCCTTCGGCAAAGCTCGTCAAGCTGCTCCAGCGTCCGGTAAGCGACGCTGATCACGCCGCCGCGCTGGTTGTGTTCGATCGTGACGATCATGCCGATCGTATTGGTCATCAATTTTTCCAGCGCCAGCGTGTCGGCATCCTTTTGCGGCGGCGCTGCGGGCTGGCGCTTTGCCGCCGGCGCGCCGACCGGCATTTGCGCCAGCGCCTCGGCCTGACGCACCGAAAGCCCTTCATCGATGATCCGCTTGGCGAGCCCGGCCGGGTCGTCGGCCGTCACCAGGGTGCGGGCGTGGCCGGCCGAGAGCGCGCCGTCGACCAGCATGTCGCGGATCACGTCGGGCAGCTTGAGCAGTCTCAACGTGTTGGCGACATGGCTGCGGCTCTTGCCGATCACCTGGCCGAGATCGGCCTGGGTATAGCCGTGGTCGTCGATCAGCTGCTGGTAGCCCAACGCTTCCTCGACCGGGTTGAGGTCGGTGCGCTGGACGTTTTCGATGATCGCCAACTCGAGCGCGGTGCGGTCGTTGACGTCGCGTACGATGATCGGGATTTCGGTCAGCCCGGCGCGTTGCGCCGCGCGCCAACGACGCTCGCCGGCGATGATCTCGTAGCGGCCCGGTTGGGTTTTCGACGGCCGCGCCACCACCGGCTGCACCACGCCATGTTCGCGGATCGACTGGGCGAGGTCGGTCAGGTCGGCGTCGCCAAAATGCCGGCGCGGGTTCTTCGGGTTGGGGCTGAGGAACTCGATCGGCACCTTGCCGTCGGCCGCCAGCCCGGGCTTTTCCGGAGCCGCCGGGCGATCGATTTCGCCGATCAGCGCCGCCAGTCCCCGTCCCAGTCTTTTTCTCGAAGGGTCTTCGTTCATCGTCCGTCCAGATCGTTTCGGTGTCGAATCGGCTTATCGTTCAGGCGGCCCGCAATTTGCGCTCGCGGCGGATCACTTCCGAGGCAAGCTGCAGATAGGCCTGGCTGCCCGAGCATTTGAGGTCGTAGAGAATCGCCGGCTTGCCATAGGACGGCGCCTCGGAAACGCGGACATTGCGCGGAATGACGGTCTCATAGACCTTGTCGCCCATATGCGCCCGGACATCCTGCACCACCTGGTTGGCGAGATTGTTGCGCCCGTCAAACATGGTCAGCACGATGCCCTGGATCGTCAGGTCGGGGTTGATCGAACGGCGCACCTGCTCGACCGTCTCCAAAAGCTGGCTCAGGCCCTCTAGCGCGAAAAACTCGCACTGCAGCGGCACCAGCACCGAATCTGCCGCAGCCATCGAATTCAGTGTCAGCAGGTTGAGCGAGGGCGGGCAATCGATCAGCACATAGCCGAAATTGGCCGAGCGCGCGGCCGAAGCCCGCAGCGCGTTGCGCAGCCGCAGCACCCGATCCGGCGCCGAGGCGATTTCCATCTCGATGCCGAGCAGGTCGAGCGTCGACGGCACGATCGACAGGCCAGGCACCGCCGTCGGGATTGCCGCCGCTTCGAGGTCCAGTTCGCCGGTCAGCACATCATAGGAGGAGACGGTGCGGTCGCGCCGGTCGATGCCGAGCCCGGTGCTGGCGTTGCCCTGCGGGTCGAGGTCGACGATCAGCACCTGTTCGCCTATGGCCGCCAGTGCGGTGGCCAGATTGATGGCCGTCGTCGTCTTGCCGACGCCGCCTTTCTGGTTGGCGACGGTGATGATTCGGGGGCCGTTCTTCATCATGGGTCTATGCCAGAAATTCATGCCAGAAATTCATTTGGGGTCGCCGGTCACAAGCCAGGGTGAGGTCGCAAGTCGGATACTTCGAGAATGACGCCCTGCGCGTCGGTTGCACTGGCATGTTCTACCAGATTGAAGGACCATCGTTGAGCGCTTTCTGCCACTTCGGCGCGGTAATCCCGGCCTTTGTGAAACAGGCCATGCGACCCCTTGGTCAGCCACGGCGCCGCCAGGTCGAGCAAGTCGGGCAGCGAGGCGAGTGCCCTGGCTGTGACGATTTGCGGTGCAGGAACAAGAGGATAGCTATCGTCGATGCGGCGCGCGATGACCTTGGCGGGCAGATTGAACTGTCCGACGACCGTTTGCAGGAACGATGCTTTTTTCCGGTTGCTTTCAACAAGATCTATGCTGGCGCCTTCCCGCTCGGCAAGCAAAAATGCCAGCACTAGGCCGGGAAACCCGCCGCCGGAGCCGAGATCGACCCAGCGCTTCGCCTCTGGTTTGATTCGCGCCAGCCGCGCGCTGTCGAGGATGTGGCGACGCCAGACATCGTCCTGCGTCGATTGCGCGGCCAGATTGATCCGGCGGTTCCACTTCTGGAAGACCGCCTCGAACGCGACCAGGCGATCGAATGTTTCACGTGAAACCGGGCCCGCTGCCGCCTGCAGGTTTGCCCAGGACGCAGCGCTCACGCGACCTGCTTTCGCGCAGCCGCCTCGGCATTGCGTACATGGGCGACGATGATTGCCAGCGCCGCCGGCGTCATGCCCTCCATACGCTGCGCATCGGCAATGGAGCGCGGCTGGCGTGCCAGCATCTTCTGCTTCAACTCATTGGACAGGCCGGGAACAGAGGCAAAGTCGAGCGATTCGGGAATCAGCCTGCTCTCCTCATGCCTGACCTGCGAGACGTCAGCCCGCTGGCGGTCGAGATAGACAGAATATTTGGCTTCCGTTTCAAGACGTTCGGCCGTTTTGCTGTCGATCGCCGCGAAAGCCGGCTCGATCCGCGCCAGCCAGGCGATGTCGACGCCCGGATAGGCCAGCAACTCATAGGCTGAGCGGCGGACGCCGTCCCGGTTGATTTCGAGCCCATGGCGCGCCGCCTCATTGGGAGTCATCGTGGTGCCGAGGGCGAGCTGTCGCGCCTTCTCAAGGTTTTGCACGACATTGTTGAACCGCTGCATCCGCTCTGCCGAGGCGATCCCCAGTCTCATCGCCAGCGGCGTCAGCCGCTCATCGGCGTTGTCGGCTCGCAGCGATAGCCGGAACTCGGCCCGCGAGGTGAACATACGGTAGGGCTCGGCGATGCCGCGGCTGGTCAGATCGTCGACCATCACCCCGATATAGGCTTCGGTGCGGCTGAGCGCGATTTCATCGCTCGCCGAGGCCTTGCGCGCCGCGTTGAGGCCGGCGAGCAGTCCTTGCGCGCCGGCCTCCTCGTAGCCGGTGGTGCCGTTAATCTGGCCGGCGAGGAAAAGACCGCCGATCCGCTTTGTCTCCAGCGTTGGCTTGAGCTCGCGCGGGTCGACATGGTCATATTCGATGGCATAGCCCGGCTGCAGCATGGTTGCCCGCTCCAGCCCTGGAATGGTCTTTAGAATATCCAGTTGCACATCTTCCGGCAGCGAGGTCGAAATGCCGTTCGGGTAGACCGTGTCGTCGTCCAGCCCTTCCGGCTCCAGAAAGATCTGGTGGCCTTCGCGGTCGCCGAACTTGACGATCTTGTCTTCGATCGACGGGCAATAACGCGGCCCGACGCCTTCGATTGACCCCGAATACATGGCCGAGCGGCCGAGATTGGCGCGAATCAGCTCATGCGTGGCGTGGGTCGTTCGGGTGATGCCGCAGTGGATCTGCGGGTTTTCGATGCGCTCGGTGAGCAGCGAGAACGGCACGGGGTCTTCGTCCGCCGCCTGGCTCTCCAGCGACGCCCAATCGATCGTCCTGCCGTCCAGCCGCGGCGGCGTGCCGGTCTTCAGCCGCCCGAGCTTGAAGCCGGCGCGGCTCATCGTCGCCGACAGGCCGACGCTCGCCTGCTCGTTCATGCGGCCGGCGACGATCTTCTTCTCGCCGATATGGATCAGCCCGCGCAAGAAAGTGCCGGTCGTCAGCACCACGGCGCCGCAGGCGAGCCGGCTTCCATCCGCCAGCAGCACCGCCGCGATGCGCCCATTGTCGATTTCAAAATCGAGAACCTCGCCCTCGACCACATCGAGACCGGCCTGCTCGCGAATCGCCGCTTGCATGGCGAGGCGATAGAGCTTTCTGTCGGCTTGCGCTCGCGGACCACGCACCGCCGGCCCTTTGCGGCGGTTGAGCAGACGGAACTGGATGCCGGCCGCATCGGCGACGCGCCCCATCAGCCCGTCCATGGCATCGATCTCGCGAACCAGATGGCCCTTGCCGAGGCCGCCGATCGCCGGGTTGCAGGACATCACGCCGATCGTGTCGAAGCGCAGCGTCACCAGCGCCGTTCTGGCGCCAGCCCGTGCAGCGGCGCTTGCAGCCTCGCACCCAGCATGGCCGCCGCCCACCACAACCACATCGTAGCGATTGGTCATTTGTATATTCCGATTCAAATCTGCCGACACATGTGCCCACAGCCACATGCTGTCAAGAACAGTGCTCGTTTCACGTGAAACAATGTAGCGGTATCGGCGCCTGGTGTTTCACGTGAGTCACGGCGTTGGTGCCTTCGGTGGCGCAGAACATCGGCGGGACGGCGAAGGAGCGCCGTCGCTCGCCTTCCGCTACGGTTGCTTGCAATGTTTCACGTGAGTCATTTGCCGATACAGAACTGCGAAAAGATAACGTCCAGCATATCGTCGACATCGACCGCCCCGACGATTCGTCCAAGCCGATCCGCTGCCAGGCGCAGTTCCTCGGCCCGTAGCTCCTGCCCGCGATGACCACTGGCCACTGCTGCGACCAGGAAGCGTTTCGTCTCGTTGAGCAACTCGACGTGCCGCAGCCGCGACGGCAGGATATCGCCGGCCTTGCCGATCTGCGCTGCGGCACGACGCCCGATCTCGTCCAGCAATTCGGCCAGACCCGTGCCGTCCCGCGTCGAGATGGCGAAATCATAGTGCGCCGTGCGCGAGGGTGACTTGCCCCCCAACAGGTCAATTTTTGTTCCGACCCTCAGCGCCGGAATGTCGCCCGGCAGCATACCAATCGCGACTGGCTCCGCCAGATCCTCCAGCAGCAACAGCAGATCAGCGCTGTGCGCCTTGGTCCTGGCCTTCTCGATGCCGATCGCCTCGATCTTGCCGGGCGCCTCGCGCAGACCGGCGGTGTCGGTTACCCTGACCCGCACCCCTTCCAGGTCCAGTACAACCTCGAGCAGGTCGCGGGTCGTGCCGGGCTCGTCGGTGACGATAGCCGCTTCGCGCCGCGCCAAGGCGTTGAACAGGCTGGACTTGCCGGCATTCGGCGCGCCAAGGATCACGACTTCGAATCCGTCGCGGATGATTTCGGCGGCACGAAAGCCGGCGACATGGCGCTCGATTTCGTCGATCATGGCCTGAACATCGGACCAGACCGTATCGGCGACCGAATCCGGCACGTCGTCCTCGTCGGCGAAATCGATCTCGGCCTCGATCATCGCCCGAGCGTGGATCAGCCGTCGGCGCCAGCCCAGATAGAGTTCGCTCTGCACGCCCTGAGCGTTGTGAACGGCAAAGCGCCGCTGCGCTTCGGTCTCGGCGTTGATGAGATCGGCCAGCGCCTCGGTCTCGACCAGATCGAGCTTGCCGTTGAGAAAGGCGCGGCGGGTGAATTCACCAGGCTCGGCGTGCCTGACGTCGTCGAAGGAGGCGATGGTTTCCAGCATCCTCGCCACGACGGCGCGTCCGCCATGCACATGGAACTCGGCGACGTCCTCGCCGGTGAAACTGTCGGGCCCGGCAAAGAAGACGATCAGGCCGCTGTCCAACACCGATCCGTCCGGCGCCCGGAGCTTGCGATAGGTGGCCACGCGGTTCGGCACGGTCGATCCGGAAATCGTTTCGACAACGAATCGACTCTGCGGCCCGGAAATCCGGATCACCGCTATGCCGGCCGGCAGGCGCCCGCTCGACAGCGCTACGATGGAGTCTTTTAAAATCATTTGCCCGCTCTGCCGAAGCGCCCTAGCTATGCCTGTTCAATCCGCTATCGAGTAGCGCCGTGACATTGCCTGCACAAAACCTGCTTGCCGAAGAGGCCAGCCCCTATCTGCAGCAGCACAGCGGCAATCCGGTGCACTGGCGGCCATGGTCGCCCGCTGCTCTGGCCGAAGCAAAGGCGCTGCAGCGCCCGATCCTGCTCTCGGTCGGCTACGCCGCGTGCCATTGGTGCCACGTCATGGCGCATGAGAGCTTCGAGAACGACGACGTCGCCGCCGTCATGAACCGTCTCTTCGTCAATATCAAGGTCGACCGCGAGGAGCGCCCCGACATCGACCAGATCTATATGGCGGCATTGTCCTCGATGGGCGAGCAAGGCGGCTGGCCGCTGACCATGTTCCTGACCCCGGATGGCAAGCCGTTCTGGGGCGGCACTTACTTTCCGCGCGAGGCCCGCTACGGCCGGCCGGGCTTTGTCCAGGTGCTGGAGGCGGTTGACAAGGCCTGGCGGGAGAAGAAAGAAAGCGTTAACCAAAGTGCCGACGGCCTAACCGCGCATGTCGAGACGCGGCTGGCGGGCAGCCATGCCAAGGCCGTGCTCGACCGCGCCATGCTGGCAAAGTTCGCCACCGGCATTGACGGCATGATCGACCGCGAGCTGGGCGGCCTGCGCGGCGCGCCGAAATTCCCCAACGCGCCGTTCATGCAGAGCCTCTGGCTGTCCTGGCTGCGCGACGGCACCGCATCCCACCGCGACGCCGTTCTCCTCAGCCTCGAAAAGATGCTGGCCGGCGGCATCTACGACCATATAGGCGGCGGACTCAGCCGCTACTCGACCGACGCCGAATGGCTGGTGCCGCATTTCGAAAAAATGCTCTACGACAATGCCCAGCTCGTCCGGCTATGCAACTGGGCCTATGCCGCGACCGGCAAGGAATTGTTCCGGCTGCGAATCGAAGAGACGATTGCCTGGCTGTTGCGCGAAATGCGGGTCGAGGGCGGTGCCTTTGCCGCCAGCCTCGATGCCGATAGCGAGGGCGAGGAGGGGTTGTTCTACACCTGGAGCAGGGATGAAATCGAGAACGCCCTTGGCTACGAATCAGCTTTGTTTTTCAAATACTTCACACTTGCCGATCCGCATGGCTGGGAAGGCAAGCCGATCATCCACCAAACCGAAGCCCAGCAAATACAAAGCGTCGTCGATCGTGACCTCCTGGTTCCGCTCAAGCAAAGGCTGCTGGCAGCGAGGGAACAGCGCGTTCGGCCCGGGCGTGACGGCAAGGCCCTGACCGACTGGAACGGCTTGACGATCGCAGCCCTTGCCGAGGCCGGACGATCGCTTGGCCGATCCGACTGGATCGAAGCGGCGGAAGCGGCCTTTGCCGCCATTGCGGGCGCCGCCCGCGACGCCCGTCTGCCGCATTCCATGCTCGGGGAAAAGAAATTGTTTCCCGCGCTGTCGAGCGACTATGCGGCCATGGCCAATGCAGCCATCTCACTGTTCGAGGCGACCGGCAATCCCGACTATATCGATCGCGCCGGGAACTTCATCGGGCAACTCGATCTTTGGCACCGGGACAGCGACAAGACCGGCTACTATCTGACCGCGTCCGACAGCGCAGATGTGCCCATCCGCATCCGAGGCGATGTCGACGAAGCCATTCCTTCCGCTACCGGCCAGATCATCGAAGCCCTGGTCCGATTGTCGTCGCTGACCGGCGATCTCGATCTCTGGGAAAAAGCCTGGACAGCCGCCGAGCATGCGGCCGGGCGGGCCGAGCACCAGCCCTATGGCCAGGCGGGTATAGTCAATGCCTGTACCTTGGCGTTCGAGCCGTTGAAATTGGTGATCGTGGATAGATCTGAGAATCCAAGGCTTGTTCCGGTTGCGAATCGAAATCCGGACCCGCGCCGGGTGGACATCGTCGTGCCTGTCGGCTCGGCGACAAACCTGCCGATGCTGCCAGGCGGCGTCCTGTCACCAACCGAAAAGCCCGGCGCCTGGCTCTGCACCGGGCAGGTCTGCCTGCCAGTGATAACGGAAGCTGAGGAGCTGGAACGGATGCTGCGGCGGTGATGGACCTGGCGCTCCGTCCCTTCTTCCTTTGGGAGAAGGTGGATTGGTGCGCAGCGCCGAGACGGTTGAGGGGTGTTGGACGGAGTGCCGTCATAGCCAAGCTGGAGCACCCCTCATCCGACCGAGCTTCGCTCGGCCACCTTCTCCCACAAGGGAGAAGGGAAGGCCCGCAACCCTACGTGTTCATCGAATCGAAGAAATCCGCATTGGTCTTGGTCTGCTTGAGCTTGTCGATCAGGAACTCGATGGCGTCGGTTGTTCCCATCGGCGCCAGGATGCGGCGCAGCACGAAGATCTTCTGCAGGTCCTGGCGCGGAACCAGAAGGTCCTCCTTGCGGGTGCCGGACTTGAGGATGTCCATGGCCGGGTAGATGCGCTTGTCCGCCACCTTGCGGTCGAGCACGATTTCCGAATTGCCGGTGCCCTTGAACTCTTCGAAGATGACTTCGTCCATGCGGCTGCCGGTGTCGATCAGCGCGGTGGCGATGATGGTCAGCGAACCGCCTTCCTCGATATTGCGGGCAGCACCGAAGAAGCGCTTCGGCCGTTGCAGCGCGTTGGCGTCGACACCGCCGGTCAGCACCTTGCCGGATGACGGCACGACGGTGTTGTAGGCGCGGCCGAGGCGGGTGATCGAATCCAGCAGGATGACGACGTCGCGGCCGTGCTCGACGAGGCGCTTGGCCTTCTCGATGACCATTTCGGCAACCTGGACGTGGCGAACCGCCGGCTCGTCGAAGGTCGAGGAGACGACCTCGCCCTTCACCGAGCGCTGCATGTCGGTGACTTCCTCCGGCCGCTCGTCGATCAGAAGCACGATCAGGTAGCATTCCGGGTGGTTGGTAGTGATCGAATGGGCGATGTTCTGCAACAGCACCGTCTTGCCGGTGCGCGGCTGCGCCACGATCAGGGCGCGCTGGCCCTTGCCGAGCGGCGCCACCAGGTCGATGACGCGCGCCGAAATATCCTTGGAGGTCGGAACCTCCATCTCCATCTTCAGCCGCGAGGTCGGATAAAGCGGCGTCAGATTGTCGAAATGGATCTTGTGGCGGATTTTTTCAGGGTCGTCGAAATTGATCGTGTTGACCTTGAGCAGCGCAAAATAGCGCTCGCCCTCTTTCGGGCTGCGGATCGGCCCTTCGACCGTATCGCCGGTCTTCAGTGAGAACCGCCGGATCTGCGATGGTGAAATGTAGATATCGTCGGGGCCTGGCAAATAGTTGGCATTGGCGGAGCGCAGGAAGCCAAAACCGTCCTGCAGCACTTCGACGACGCCGTCGCCGATGATCTCGATATCCTGGGTCGCCAGTCTCTTCAGGATCGCGAACATCAGCTCCTGCTTGCGCATGACGCTGGCGTTCTCGACCTCGAGCGATTCCGCATAAGCGATCAGCTCTGGTGGTTTCTTGTTCTTGAACTCTGTGAGCTTCATTTCTTGCATCATTAGACGGACTCTGAGTAAGCTTTGGGAAAAATATCGGCGGGATGCGACAAATGCCGGGCGCGGCCGAAGCGATAAATGGGCGGCGCATGACGGGAAGGAAGACCCGTCTTTTATCGTCGGTCGGTTGAAAGAGCAAGCCGCCTTTTGCGGGCAACCGAGGACGTCAGAACGGTTTTACGATAACCAGGACGACGATGACGATCATCAGCAATGTAGGGATCTCATTGACGATCCGCCAGTGCCTTGCCGATTTTTCATTGCGGTCTTCGGCAAATTTGCGGACGGCGCCGGCGAGATAGCCATGCACGGCCGACAGACCAACCACCGCAGCGATCTTGGCATGCAGCCAGCCGCCCTGAAAACCAAAGCCCTTCCAGGCGAGCCACAGGCCGAATGCCCAGGTAATCACCATTGCCGGATTGATGATGCCGCGCAGCAGGCGGCGCTCCATCACCTTGAAAGTCTCCGACTGGACGGAGCCTTTTTCGGCATCGGCATGATAGACCAGCAAGCGCGGCAGATAGAGCATACCCGCCATCCAGGAGATGACGGCAATCACATGGATCGCCTTCGCCCACGGATAGAAATCATCGGGCCCTAAGAGAAACAGCAACCCGGCCAGCACGAGAAAGATGGCGATCGCGATTGCCGCGCGGCGCATAGCGCCCTTACCGGTGTTAGTGCCGTTCGCATTGTCTGCGCCCATCATCGTCACGAGGCGCTCCGCACCAGTTTCACCATCTGCTCGACATGCGCCAGCGGCGTCTCCGGCGTGATGCCGTGGCCGAGGTTGAAGATCAGTGGTCTGTCGCCCAGCGCCTTCAGGATCGCCGCTACGCCGTCGGCAAGCGCCTTGCCGCCGGCTACAAGCCTCAGCGGATCGAGATTGCCCTGCACGGCGCCGTCGCGCTGCAATTCCTTCGCCGTCGACAAGGGCACAGTCCAGTCGAGGCCCAGCCCGGTCACGCCGGTCTTCTGGCGATAGCTTCGATAGTGATCTCCCGCGCCCTTGGGAAAGCCGATGATCGGAACATTGGGATGGACAGCCTTCACTTGCCGGACGATCTCGGCCACCGGCTCGACGCAGAACAATTCGAAAGACGCTTCGTCGAGCACGCCTGACCACGAATCGAAGATCTGCACCACATCGGCGCCGGCTTCGATCTGGCGGATCAGATAGGCAGCCGAATGATCGGCGAGCACCTTCAGCAGCCGAAGAAAGGCCGCCGGCTCGCGATAGGCGAACAGCCTGGCCGGCGCCTGATCGGGCGTACCGTGGCCGGCAATCATGTAGGTCGCCACTGTCCAGGGCGCACCGCAGAAGCCGATCAGCGTCGTTTCATCGGGCAGTCTGGCGCGCAATCGCCGCACCGTCTCGTAGACCGGCTCGAGATTCACGTGAAACGTTTCGCCGTCGAGAGCCTCGATCTCCACAGCCGTGATCGGCGTCAGCAGCGGGCCGCGTCCTTCCTCGAAGCGCACCTCGCGGCCTAGCGCATGCGGAACGACAAGGATGTCGGAAAACAGGATCGATGCGTCGAAGCCGAAGCGTTCGATTGGCTGCAGCGTCACTTCGACGGCGAGATCCGGGTCGTAACAAAGATCGAGGAAGGATCCGGCCCGCCTCCTCGTCTCCCGGTATTCCGGCAGATAGCGGCCGGCCTGGCGCATCATCCAGACCGGTGGCGGAAACGCCGTCTTGCCTCTCAACACGTCCAGCACGATCCGGTCTTGAGGCATTGAGCGCTAGCCTTTCCAGGCTTCCCTATAATTAAATATTCTATGTTTAGGAATCTTATGATTCTAAGAGTCTGTTGGTTGTGGTGGTTGTCCCCTGTCCCGCTTTGCCCTGGAAAAGACCAGCCAGCATATTGTCGCGCGCTTCTCCAGCGGGATTGCAGGACTTTGTGGAAAACCGCGAATTTACGACTGGAGTCAATGCGTTGCCGCCACGCCAGGGAAATTGCCCCTGTGGATGAAGCGAAGGCAAAAAGCTCCGTCCCCGGACTTGTCCCCAACCGCCCGGAGAAGCCGACAGCACATCGAATTGTGGACAAACCGGCATCTGATACAGTCGCTTTGCGGTGGCCGAGTTTTCCGCCCGGCTTATCCACATCGGCCCACAGCCCGGAATGTATCCTGTGAACAAACCGCAAAGCTTCTTTCATCTTCACCTGATTTCCGACGCGACCGGCGAAACGCTGCTGGCTGCCGGCCGCGCGGCTTCCGCGCAATACAAGGATGCGCGCGCCATCGAACATATCTATCCGCTCATTCGCACCGAAAAGCAGGTGACGAAGGTGTTCGAGGACATCGAAGAGGAGCCAGGCATCATCCTCTACACGGTGGTCGACCAGAAGCTTGCCCGCGGCATTGACGAACGCTGCGCGGCCATGGGCCTGCCTTGCGTCTCGGTGCTGGAACCGGTGCTGACGGTGTTCCAGTCCTATCTCGGCACGCCTGCCGGCCGACGCGTCGGTGCCCAGCATGTGCTGGACGCCGAATATTTCCGCCGCATCGACGCGCTCAACTTCACCATGGAGCATGATGATGGCCAGCTGCCGGCCAATATGGATGATGCCGACATCGTGCTCGTCGGCATCTCCCGCACCTCGAAGACGCCGACCAGCATCTATCTCGCCAATCGCGGCATCAAGACCGCCAACATCCCGATCGTGCTCGGCGTGCCGGTGCCCGAAAGCCTGGTCAATGCCACGCGGCCGCTGATCGTCGGCCTGGTCGCCACCGCCGAACGGATCTCGCAGGTCCGGCAGAACCGCATTCTCGGCACCAGCGCCTACGAACCGACCGACTATGTCGACCGTGCCGCGATCGCCGAAGAGCTCGCCTATGCCCGCCAGATATGCACGCGGCATGGCTGGCCGATGATCGACGTCAGCCGCCGTTCGATCGAGGAGACGGCGGCGGCCATCGTTGCCCTGCGCGGCAAGACGCGGTAGGGCATGTCGATATTCAGGTGATGCCGGCCTGCGAACGGCGGTTTCCTGCGCTTCCGGTACTCACGGACCCAAATGTCCGCTCCGTTCCGGTTCTCGGAACCCACCATTCTCGACTCGGCCTGACCTGAATCTCGACACACCCTAGTGAGCGCCAGGAAACGGGCGAAAAAAATGACCGAAAAAATCATCCTTGCCTCGGGCAGCCCGTTCCGCAAGGCGCTGCTCGTCAATGCCGGCATCACTGTCGAAACGGTTCCGGCTTCTGTCGATGAGCGCGCGCTGGAGGCGCCGCTACAGAATAGTGGCGTGTCGCCGGAGGACGTCGCCCTGGTGCTCGCCGAAGCCAAAGCCACCGAAGTCAGCGAGCGCAAGCCCGCCGCCCTGGTGCTCGGCTGCGACCAGACGCTGTCGCTCGGCGACGAGCTGTTCCACAAGCCGGCCGACATGGAAGGGGCGCGCCGTCATCTGCTGGCGCTGTCGGGCAAGACGCATCATCTCAACAGCGCCGTCGTGCTCGCCCGTGACGGCCAGGTTCTGTGGCGGCATGTCGGCATCGCCAGTCTGACCATGCGCAAGCTCGATCCGGCCTTCATCGGCCGCCATCTGGCGCGAGTCGGCGCCAAGGCGTTGTCCAGCGTCGGCGCCTACCAGATCGAAGGCGAAGGCATCCAGCTATTCGAAAAAATCGAAGGCGACTATTTTACCATTGTCGGCCTGCCACTCTTGCCGGTGCTGGCCAAACTGCGTGAGTTCGGGGCGATCGATGGCTGAAGCCTCGAAAAAAGCCTTCGTCACCGGCCACCCGATCGCCCATTCCAGGTCTCCGAAGATCCACGGCCACTGGCTGACGAAATACGGCATCGACGGCGTCTACGAGGCCATTGACGTTGCACCGGAGGCCTTTGCCGAATTCCTGCAGACGCTGGAGGCACAAGGCTATCGCGGCGGCAACGTCACCATCCCGCACAAGGAAGCCGCCTTCGCTTTGGCCGAGCGGCGTGACGCCGACGCCGAACAGATCGGTGCGGTCAATACGCTGTGGTTCGAGAATGGCGAATTGTGGGGCGGCAACACCGATGCCCATGGCTTTGCCGCCAATCTGGACGAATATGCACCGGGCTGGGCGACCAACGGCCCCGCCGTGGTGCTCGGTGCCGGCGGCGCCGCTCGCGCGGTCATCCATGCGCTGAAGCAGCGCGGCATCAACGACATCCGCATCGTCAACCGGACGCTTGCGAGGGCGCAGGAGCTGCGCGACCGCTTCGGTGCCGGCATCTCCGCCCATGGCATGGCGGCGACCGGCGAATTCCTCGAAGATGCCGGCCTGCTGGTCAACACGACAGCGCTCGGCATGCATGGCAATGAAGGCCTGTCCGCGGATCCGGGCAGACTGCCGGACCGCGCCATCGTCACCGACATCGTCTACGTGCCGCTGGAGACGCCGCTGCTTGCCACCGCCAAAGCGCGCGGCCTGAGAACCGTCGATGGGCTCGGCATGCTGCTGCACCAGGCGGTGCCCGGCTTCGAACGCTGGTTCGGCATCAGGCCACAAGTCACCGCCGAACTGCGGCAAATAATTATTGCCGATATCGGCGCGATAAAATGATCCTGCTCGGCCTCACCGGATCGATCGGCATGGGCAAATCGACCACGGCCAAGATGTTTGCCGAAGCCGGCGTGCCGGTCCATGATTCCGACGAGGCTGTGCATCGCCTTTATGCCGGCAAGGCCGCGCCCTTGGTCGAGGCGGCCTTTCCCGGCACCACCAGATCCGGTGCGGTCGACCGCGCGGCACTGGCGGAGCGGGTGCTCGGCGACGCCCCCGCGCTGAAACGGCTGGAAGCGATCATCCATCCGCTGGTCCGTGCCGATGCCGATGCGTTCCTGGCTGAAAATCGTGCCGCCGGCGCGCCGCTTGCCGTGCTCGATATACCGCTGCTGTTCGAGACCGGCGGCGGGAACCGCGTCGACAAGGTCGTGGTCGTCACCGCGCCGCCTGAAGTCCAGCGCGCCCGCGTGCTGGCGCGGCCGGGCATGAACGAGGAGAAACTGGCGTCGATCCTGGCCAGGCAGGTTCCCGACGCCGAAAAGCGCCGGCGCGCCGACTTTGTCATCGACACCGGTCAGGGCTTTGACGCCGCTCGCGCGGCCGTCAAGGCCATCATCGCCGAACTAGTCGTGGATAAGGCAGCCAGGCCTGGTTAAGAGGCTTGCAGACCCACATTAGTTGTTGCCATTTTGTTCCTGGTGTGATTCGGCTAGAATGATGCCGGCACCAGTGGACTGATTCGATGCGTGAGATCATCTTCGATACGGAAACCACCGGCCTCGACACGCGCGAGGACCGCGTCATCGAGCTTGGCGGCGTCGAGCTGGTCAACCGTTTCCCGACCGGCCGAACCTTCCACAAATATATCAACCCGCAAGGCCGCCAGATCCATCACGAGGCGCAGGCCGTGCACGGCATCAGCGCCGCCGATCTCGTCGGCAAGCCGACTTTCATGGAGATCGCCGAGGAGTTTCTGGCCTTCATCGACGGCGCCAAACTGGTCGCGCACAATGCCGGCTTCGACATCGGCTTCCTCAATCTCGAATTCGGCCGGCTTGGCCATCCGGCCATCGATCCGGGACGGATCGTCGACACGCTGGCGCTGGCGCGCCGCAAGCATCCGATGGGCCCCAATTCGCTCGACGCGCTCTGCCGCCGCTACGGCATCGACAACGGCCGCCGCACCAAGCACGGCGCGCTGCTCGATTCGGAATTGCTGGCCGAGGTCTATATCGAGCTCATCGGCGGCAAGCAGGCAAGCCTTATCCTCGACAGCATCCTGACTCCGACGGGCGGCAGGCAGAATGTCGAAGACATCGATATTTCGATCGGCGTCAGGCCGATTGCCTTGCCGTCGCGCCTGACCGACGCCGAGCGCACCGCGCACGCGGGCATGGTTGGCACATTGGGCGAAAAGGCGCTCTGGCTGCGCGTCGCCCAGGAAGCGAGTTCCGCGGCGTAGTGATTTTGACCGGACAGAGGGGGGCGCTGTCCCGCCGACGTCTCAAACAAAAAACCCGGCGCAAGGCCGGGTTTGTCAAACGCTGGCGAGACAGCCGCGCTCAGCTCACCTTGACCTTGGCGGCAGCCTGGTCCTCTGCCAGCTTCTGCTGGAACATCTGCGCGAAATCGATCGGGTCCAGCATCAGCGGGGGGAAGCCGCCGTTGCGTGTTGCCTCGGCAATGATCTGCCGCGCGAACGGGAACAGCAGCCGCGGGCATTCGATGAACAGGATCGGCAGCATGTGCTCCTGCGGGAAGCCGCTGATGGCGAAGACGCCGCCATAGACCAGTTCGACATTGAACAGCACTTCCTGGTCGAACGACGCTTTTGCGTTCAGCGTCAAATTGACGTCGAACTGCTTGTCCGAAAGCGGGTTGGCGTTGACGTTGACGTTGATGGCGATGCCGGGAGCCTTGTCGCGACCGCGCAACGAGTTCGGTGCACCGGGGCTTTCGAAGGACAGGTCCTTCACATATTGCGCAAGCACGTTGAGCGAAGGCTGCGCCGCATTTCCATTACCGTTGGCTGGGCCGGTCGGCGCGTCGTCGTTGCTGGCCATAAGCTGTGGTCCTTTTGCCTGGGCAGCGTTGCTGACCGGATTGAAATTCGGGCGTTCGCTATCATGGCCGGCCCGACAAGACAAGTTTGCAAAAGACGCTGGTTGCTTTGCGGCTACTCGTCCTTGAGGCGGCGCCAGGGAGAATCCGGTCCGCGCGTATGGTTGTCGGCACGCGAATAGTCGCCGTCGTCGAGATCGATGATCTTGCCGCGTTGCCTTGCCCGCAAACCACTGCTGAAATCGGTGGCCAGCACGATGCGGCCTTTCAGCATCCGCCAGGCAAGATCGCGCACTGGCGGCAGGAACAGCAGAATGCCGAAAATATCCGAGATGAAGCCGGGGATGATCAAAAGGATCGCGGCCAGCACGATCATGGCGCCATGCGCAAGCTGGCCGCTCGGATCACGCCCGGCGTCCATTTCGGCACGTACCCTGGCCATGACGCCAAAACCCTGGTGTCGAAGGAGCAAGGCGCCGGCGACGCTCGAGGCCAGCACCAGCCCGACCGTCGCCAGCGCCGATCTGGCGGCCGACAATCACGAAACCGGCTATCTCCAGCAGCGGAAGCGCGAGAATGAACAGGGGAAACAGCGAGATACGCAAATCTTGACCGATCGTTTCGATGTTTTGCCGGCCGGCGAGCAATCGCCGCTGGCACCAGAGCTGTTAGATAGGTATGGCTGCCTTTGATTTGAATGATTGCGCCATGCGTTCTATATGCTTTGGATACCGAACGCTATGTGATCGCGGCCCGTGCTTGGCCGCTGGTCCGGCCAAAGCAGGGATTGATCGGCGCAAGATATGGGCTTCTTCGACTTCGGCACGATTTTCTTTCTGATTGCGGCGGTGGTGATCTTCTTCCAGCTGCGCAACGTGCTTGGCCGACGCACGGGAAACGAGCGCCCACCCTTCGATCCATATACGGCAGCGCGCAAAAACGACAAGGATGCCGCCCAGAAACCCGAGAACGTGGTTTCGCTGCCGCGCAAGCGCCTGACAGGAGAGCCGGCGGCCGACACCTATGCGGCGATCGATGCCTTTGCCAAGCCCGACACCGATCTCAACCGGGGCCTGCGGGCGATCAAGGACAATGATCCGACGTTCGACCCGAAGACCTTCGTCGACGGCGCAAAGATGGCTTATGAGATGATCGTCATGGCCTACGCCGATGGCGACCGCAAAACCTTGAAGAACCTTTTGTCGCGCGAGGTCTATGACGGCTTCGTCGCGGCCATCGGCGACCGTGAGGCGAAAGCCGAAAAGATCCAGTCCTCCTTCGTCGGCATCGACAAGGCCGACATCGTTTCGGCCGAGATGAAGGGAAGCGAGGCCCACATCACGCTGCGCATCGTCAGCGAGCTGATTTCGGCGACCCGCGACAAGGCCGGCGCTGTCATCGACGGCGATCCCGAGACCGTCGCCGAGGTCAAGGACGTCTGGACCTTCGCCCGCGACACGCGCTCGCGCGATCCGAACTGGAAGCTCGTCGCCACCGAAGAAGAAGAGTGAACTGGACGGCGGCGGAGGCTGTCGTGTCGCTTTCTCGAGCCTTCCGCGAAAAATCCTTTGGCGAATTGCCGGGCTGGGGTGAGGACGACCATCTCCCTGCCTTTGACGCCTTTCGCCGCTCGGCCTTTCATATCCTGACCAAACCCTACCGCTCCGGCGCGCTCGGCGTCGACTACAATGGCTTTGCCGATGCCTATGCCGAAGCGCGTACCGTTTCGTCGCCGAATCGGTTGCAGGCACGAAGCTTTTTCGAGCGCCATTTCGTTCCGGCCCGTATCGATGCCGAAGATGGTGGTCCGGGCCTGGTAACCGGCTTTTATGAGCCGCAGGTCGAAGCCTCGCCGGTGCGCACGGAACGATTTTCGGTGCCGTTGCTGGCGCGCCCGGCCGACCTGGTCGACATCGACGACGGCAATCGTCCTTCCGGCTTGGATCCTTATCTCGCCTTCGCTCGTGCGGCGCCGAACGGCCCGGTCGAATATTTCGACCGCGGCGAGATCGAACGCGGCGCGCTTGCCGGAAAAGGGCTGGAAATCGCCTGGCTCGCCGACAAGGTCGACGCCTTCTTCATTCACGTGCAGGGCGCGGCACGGCTCAACATGACCGATGGCAGGCTTCGCCGCATCACCTATGCCGCCAAATCCGGCCAGCGCTTTACCGGACCGGGCAAGATCCTGAGCGAGGAAGGCGAGATCCCGCTGGAGAAAGTGACGATGCAGTCGATCCGTGCCTGGTTCAAGGCGCATCCGGAGCGGGTCGACGAGACCCTGTGGCGCAACCGCTCCTATATCTTCTTCCGCGAGACGGGCGTCGACGACCGGGAGCTCGGCCCGATTGCTGCCGCCAAGGTGCCGTTGACGCCCGGCCGCTCGATCGCCGTCGACCGGCTGCTGCACACGTTCGGCACGCCCTTCCATATCGACGCGCCGTCGCTGACCGCCTTCGACGGAAAACCGTTCCGGCGGCTGATGATCGCGCAGGACACCGGTTCGGCGATCACCGGCCCGGCCCGCGGCGATCTGTTTGCCGGGTCGGGCGATGCGGCCGGCGAGATCGCCGGCGTTATCCGCAACGCCGCCGATTTTTATGCGCTGATCCCCCGGCCGCTGGTTTCAGGAGCAGGCCGATGACCCGGCGCATCGACAGGCTGAGCGAGGACGACCGGGTGCTGTGGAACCTGGTGGCGCGCACGGCAAAACCGCTGAAGGGCAGAACCGCCGTCGAAATTCCACACGTTGGGCCGGAGATCGACGAGACCAGGCAGGCGCCGCCGCCGGCACAGGGCGCGGGCAATCCTGCCGCGGCCCCAAAGCCGAAGGCGCAGCATGTCTCCCACGCACTCGACGAACCGACGCTGGACAAGCTGTCGAAGGGCCGGCTGCCGATCGAGGGCCGCGTCGACCTGCATGGCCTGACCCAGGACCAAGCCTATTCGCTGCTGTTTTCCTTCCTGTGCCGGGCGCATGCCGGCGGCATCCGTTACGTCCTGGTGATAACCGGCAAGGGCTCTTCGTCGGGCGGTGATGGCGTCTTGCGGCGCGCCGTGCCGTCATGGCTGTCGACACCCGCCTTCCGGCCCCTCGTCTCCAGCCACGACCATGCCGCCCGCAAACATGGCGGCTCGGGTGCGCTCTATGTCCGCCTGCGGCGGGCACGCTCATGAGGGCATGCCGATGAGGGACGCACCTATGAGGATGCATCCATGAAGGTGCGCTTGTGACCCCGTTCGGCGAAAAGCTTCGCGTGCTGCGAAACGAGCGCGGCGTCAGCCAGAAGGACATGGCCAAGGCGATCGGCGTCAGCGCAGCCTATCTCTCGGCGCTGGAACACGGCCGCCGCGGTGCGCCGAGCTGGACGCTGATCCAGAAGATCATCGGCTATTTCAACATCATTTGGGACGACGCCGAGGAACTGGCGCGGCTGGCCGAAACCTCGCATCCGCGCGTCAAGCTCGACACGTCGGGCCTTAGCCCGGCGGCGACCGAGCTTGCCAATCTCCTGGCCGACAACATTGAAAAGCTCGACGAAGCCGAGCTTCGCCAAATCATTGCGTCGATCCGCGCCGCGCTGGCACGGCCGAAATGAGTTGCCTTGTTACTGGACCGAGCCGACCAGAACCTGCTGGCCGCCGCGGATGGAGACCCAGCGGCCGGTATTGTCGATCGCCTGCCGCTTGAGGAAACGATAGCCGGTCTGGTCCCAGGGACGGACCTGGTCGGTCAGATTGTCAAGGATGTAGTCGCCCTTGTCGGTGCGCACCGTCAGCACGGCGTGGCCTTCGCCATCCGGCTTGCGCACGACGGTCATCAGCAGATCGGCAAACGAGACGCCCAGCCGGTTCAGCTCACGGCGCTTTTCCAGGACATAGTCCTCGCAATCGCCAACGCCCTTGTCGGGATAGGCCCAGACCTCATCCTTGCCGTAGATGTCGAAGTCGCTCTCCGGCTTGACGGCGGCGTTGACCTTTGCCGTGACGCTGAGCAGCTTGCGCCACAGCGAGCCGGTCAGGCTGGCGGGCGACAGATCCTTCGGACGGATCGAGCATTCGGAGGCGTAGCTCTTGCAGAAATCATAATGGCCGATCGGCTGTGAGGTCGGGCCACCTGTTATCATCGGGCCGGCCGCCGAGGCCGAACTGGCCCAACCTGCCGCCACAGTAAGTCCGGCCAGCGCGCACAGGCGCAGCGTTCTCGCCATTGGTGAGGAAATCATTGTCCCCGCTTGTCCCTTGTTATTAACGAAACGTTAAGGGGTATTTACAGTCCGTGTCAATTATGAGGATGGCTTGATTTTTGCGGCATGGTTACCCGCGTGGCGCCAACGCGACTATTGTGCAACAGGTCGACCGGCCGCACGGCCGCGCCAACCGATGATTTTGGCATAGACCGACCTGATGCGGATTGACGGGCATCATCACTGGTCGCCTATTTCTTGCCGGTCCTGACCAGCTTGGGCTTCACCGCAACACGGTTCTGACGGCCGTAGCTGGTGATGAAATCGACGATGCGCGGCACGATTTCGGAGCGGAAGCGCGAGCCGTTGAACACACCGTAATGGCCGACCGCCGGCTGCATGTAATGGGCGTGCCTGTCGGCCGGGATGTTGATGCACAGGTCGTGCGCGGCCTTGGTCTGGCCGAGGCCGGAGATGTCGTCGTTCTCGCCCTCGACCGTGAACAGGGCGACATTGCGGATCGCCGAAGGGTCGACCGCCACGCCGCGATGCGTCATCGTGCCCTTGGGCAAGGCCTGGCGGACAAACACGGTGTCGACGGTCTGCAGGTAGAATTCCGCCGTCAGATCCATCACCGCCAGATATTCGTCGTAGAACTCGCGGTGCTTCTCGGCATTGTCACCGTCATGCTTCACCAGATGCATGAAGAAGTCCTTGTGGGCGGTGATGTGGCGGTCGAGGTTCATGCTCATGAAACCCGAAAGCTGCAGGAAGCCGGGATAGACCTCACGGCCGAAGCCCGGCACCGGCCAGGGCGCGCGCATGATGACGTTGTCGCGGAACCAGTCGATGCCCTTTTCCTGCGCCAGCAGATTGACCGCCGTCGGATTGCGGCGCGTGTCGATCGGCCCGCCCATCAGCGTCATCGTCGAGGGCACGAACGGATCACCCTTGGCTTCCATCAGTGCCGCCGCCGCCAGCACCGGCACCGAAGGCTGGCACACCGCCATCACATGGGTGTCGGGGCCCAGCGCATGCAGCATGTCGACGATGTAGTCGATATAGTCGTCAAGATCGAAGCTGCCGTCGGCCAGCGGCACCATGCGGGCGTCGACCCAGTCGGTGATATGCACGTCGGCATAGGGCAGCATCGCCTCCACCGTGCCGCGGAGCAGCGTCGCGTAGTGGCCCGACATCGGCGCGACGATCAACAGCTTCGGATCCGGCCGGCGCCCGGCAGGAACCGCCCGCTCGAAACGAACCAGGTTGCAGAACGGCCGCGACCAGACGGTGCGTTCGCTGACCTCGACGTTTTTCCAGTCGACCACGGTCTTGGTCAGGCCGAATTGCGGCTTGCCGTAGCGGCGCGTCGTGCGCTCGAACAGTTCGGCCGTTGCCGCAACCGAGCGGCCCCAGGACGTGTGTGAGACCGGATTGAGCGGATTGGAGTAGAACAGGCGCACCGCATCGGCATAGAGGCGCGCCGGCTGCAAGGCGGCGTGGTTCAGTTCGTAGAGCTGGTAGAACATCGAGAACCCCGCTGCCGACTGCGATCGAAGGGCCGACGAGCAGCGCCGAGCCTTGAATGCTTTGCGGGGAAGTTAGCAACAATCTGCTGCGATGCAATACGTCAACCTGCGTGATTTATGCTCGTTCTTTCGTCCAAGGCATTGAGAATCCGCCTTCAACGGCAACAGCCGGCTCAATGTGCACCTGCGAAGGCCAGGCAAGGGCACGGCTATTGGGACAATCGTTGGAGGCGGCGTCTGGCCGTGGCGGCCGGACCGTTAGACCCGTGCCATGCAGACAGCGGTATGGCCCGAACTGATGAAGCCGAGCTGACTGGCTGCGCCCTTCGACAGATCGAGCATCCGGCCCCTGATAAAGGGGCCGCGGTCGTTGATGCGCACGACGACGCTGCGGCCATTGTTGCGATTGGTCACCTTCAGCTTGGTGCCGAACGGCAGGCTGCGATGCGCGGCGGTCAGCGCCGACGGGTTCATGCGCTCGCCGGAAGCGGTTCTGGAATGCAGTGAGTACCAGGAGGCACGACCGCACTGAGCAGCGGCGTTGGTGGCGGATGCGCCGACCGTCAGGCCGGCCGCAATCGTGGCCGCGACGAGCGCGGCCTGATAGCTTTTCTTCATGCTTGGGGTTAGCTCCGTTGACAGACCCAAGCCGTTAGGTGCCGAACAAGGCAGCAAATGCGGCAATGATCTGTCGGTTCCATGGCAATGTTACACGTTTGGAGTCGGCGCGAAACAATTTGTCAGAGACTTTCTGCAGCGAGGCGCAGCTTCTTTGATGATGTCTGCGCCGATCTCCGGGCGTCTTGCACAAGATCAGAGATTAGCATCCAAGTAGAAGTTGGTGTAATCGAGCAGCGTCTTCTCGCTGTTTCATTCCGGCCGGAACGCGGTTTATGATCGACTTGGAACGGAGTTCTAGCGATGAGATTGTTCAAAAATCTGCTGGCCTTGATTGTGCTCGCCATCGGCGTGCTGTGGACGTTGCAAGGCATCGGCGTTATCGGCGGCAGCTTCATGACCGGCCAGTCGCAATGGCTCTATGTCGGCATCGTCACCGCGCTGGTCGGCCTGGCCGGCCTGGCCTGGGCGAACCGTTCACGCGTTTGAGCAGGCGTCGATGCTCAGGCTCCCGCCAGAGCGGCCACAGCGTACCCGTGGTGGCCGGGTCACCGCGACCAGTATTGCCAGCCCCAGTAGAAACTTTCGTCGCGCGGCGGCAGGCGGTTGCGCTCCGCGTCCAGATGCACCGGCGTTTTGCGTTCGCCGTCAGGCGGCTGTTTGTCCCCGCCCTTGATCAGGCGGAGCAAATGGCCGAAATGCGCGAACAATACACGATGGAATGGGGCATTGTCGGTCACTCCCGCCCTGCCCAGGGGACGAGCACCCGCTCGATCCTGCGGATGATGAATTCGAGCACGAAGGCAATGGCCGCGATCACCAGTATGCCCATCACCACCACGTCGGTGACGAGGAACTGGGCAGCGGACTGGATCATGAAACCGAGCCCGCGCGTCGCGGCCACCAGCTCGGCGGCGACCAGCGTCGACCAACCGGCGCCAAGCGCGATGCGCAGACCGGTCAGGATCGAGGGCAGTGCGCTGGGCAGGGTGACGTGCCTGATCACTTGGCGCTGCGTGGCGCCAAGCGAACGCGCTGCATTGATGCGTTCCTGCGAGACGCCGCGAACACCCGATGCCGTCGACAGCGCAACCGGTGCCAGCATGGCAACGGCAATCACCAGGATCTTGGACGGCTCGCCAATGCCGAACCAGATAATGATCAGCGGCAGATAGGCGAGCGGCGGGATCGGCCGCAGGAATTCGAGCAGCGGATCGAAGAGGCCACGCCCGATCGTGCTGACGCCGATCGCCAGCCCGATGGGAACGCCGACGACGATGGCGACGATCAGCGCTGCAAACACGCGCCACAGGCTGGCGGCGATATGCTGGAGCAGCGTCGCGTCGACAAAGCCGTCACGGGCGACGACGACAAATTTGTTCCAGACTGCCACAGGCGACGGCAGGAAAACCGGCGACACCAATTGCAGGCGGGCCGATACCGTCCACACTGCCAGCACCATCAGAATGGTGATCGCGCTAACCACGCGGGCCGAAACGCGGCTGCGTCTCGGCCGCGGCCGCGACCATGGCACCGACAGCGCGTCGGCTCCGTCGTCGACCTTGGAGCGCCGCGGCCGCTCGGTATAGGAGGTAACGGTCATGCTGCCTCCCCTTCGAAGATCGCGTCGGTCAGCTCGCCGCGCGCCGCGGCGAAGGCGGGATCGGCCTTGATGCTGCGAATGGCCTCGCCGGCTGCATAGCGCCGGCTGAAACCGGCCTCGAAACTCCGCACCACCCGGCCAGGGCCGGGAGCGAGCACAATGATGCGGGTGGCGAGCACCAGGGCTTCATCGATGCCGTGCGTGACCATCAGCACGCCGACCTGGCTTGCCGTCCACAGATCGAGCAGCGTTGTCTGCATGCGTTCGCGTGTCAGCGCATCGAGTGCGCCCAGCGGTTCGTCGAGCAGCAGGAATTGCGGCTCGGCTGCCAGCGCCCGGGCCAGGCCGACGCGCTGGCGCATGCCGCCGGAAAGCTCCCAGATGCGCTTGTCGCCGGCGCCGTCGAGCTTCACCAGCGCCAGAAGGTCGTCGGCAGTCCGCCCCCGTTCGGCAGCCCCTACACCGCGCAGCCTGAGAGCAAAGGCAACATTTTCGCGCGCGGTCAGCCACGGAAACAGTGCGTCGTTCTGGAACACGACGGCGCGGTCCGAGCCTGGCGCCGTGATCGGCCTGCCGTCTATCGTGGCGCTGCCGCGCACAGGCTGGACCAGGCCCGCAGCGACGTTGAGCAGCGAGGTCTTGCCGCAGCCGGAGCGGCCGACCAGGACAACGAAGTCATCCTTGGCGATGTCAAGCGACACGCGTTCGACGGCCGGCGCCGGCTGGCCGTCATAATGAACCGAGACTTGGTCAAGCACGAGATGCGTCATGTGGGGTCGCCGATATTGTAAACCTGCCTGCCCCGAAGCCGTTCCTCGTCAGCGGCTCCGGGGCAGGCAACGCGCGTGTCAGGGAAGAGAGGACGCGCGTATTGAGCCGCCTAATTCGAGGCCAGCGCCTCGCCGACATATTTCGACGACACGTATTTCGAATAATCCGGCAAGACGGCATCAATCTTGCCCTGCTCCTTGAGGAAGGCCGATGTCGCCTCGACCGCCTTGACCGTGCCGCCACCGAGGAACTTGTCCGAGGCCTGCTCCTCGAGCGTCGGGAAGACATAGCCTCTCAGCAGTTGCGGCACGTCTTCGAGCTTGGCCCCGGTGATCCTGGCGATCTTGGCCGCTTGCGGCGAGGACACCGACCATTGATCCGGCTTGGCCAGGAAGTCGGCATAGGCAGCGCCCGTCACTTTGACGAAGTCGCGCACCGCTTCCGGGTTCCTTTCGGCGAAGTCGGTACGCACGATCCAGGCGTCGAAGGTCGGCGCGCCCCAGGCTGCGACCTGCGAGGAATCCAGCACGACCTTGCCCGTCGTCTTGATCTGGCCGAGTGCCGGATCCCAGACATAGGCGGCGTCGATGTCGCCGCGCGCCCATGCCGCCGCGATCTCCGGTGGCCGCAGGTTGAGAATATCGACCGACTTCGGGTCGACACCCTCATGCTTCAGCGCGGCAAGCAGGCTGTAATGCGTCGTCGAAACGAAGGGCACCGCCACCTTCTTGCCGGCAAGGTCGGCGGCCTTCTCGATGCCGGCGCCATTGCGGGCGACAAGGGCCTCGGATTCGCCGATCAGCCCGACAATGAAGATTGTCTGGATGGGAAGCTCGCGGCTCGCCGCCGCCGCCAGCGGGCTCGAGCCGACATAACCGATGTCGACCGAACCGGAAGCGATGGCGGCGATCACGTCGGCGCCGGAATCGAATTTCCGCCAGTCGATTGCCGCCTTGGTCGCGCTCTCATAGGCGCCGTCGGCCTGCGGCACCTTCGAGGGTTCGACGACTGTCTGGTAGCCGATAGTGATCTTGAGGTCCTGCGCATCGGCTGGGCCGAGAAAGACGGCACCTGCCAGAGCCGCCGAGGACAAGAGAACGATACGTCGCGAAATGGTGGACATGAAAGGCTCCTTGGAAACGAGAAAACCCGGATTGCGCTTCATAGTCACCAAACTCTATCGTTCTTGTAGAGTTAAATCCTTCCAATCGGCTCGGCCTTGTTAGAAAAAGTCGTCAGGCTAGGGCAGTTGCCCATTCGCACGCTTCTGGGTGATGGCCCGGGTGAGAACCAGCGTCCTTGCCCGGGAACCCCTTCCACGTCGTCCATGCCCGCAACAAGGATTTTCCCGTTTTCACCCCTGCATCGGCAAACCCATGCTGCGAGCAGCCAAGAAATTGGAAACAAGTTCCCTGTGTTAGCGGTTAAGTCTAGTATCCTTATCGACATTGAAGGATTGGAGAGGACGATGAGCGACGCCACCCTCCTTGTTGCCGTGCGCGGCATGCTTTGGCCTTCAAATTCAGGGGCAGACGCTGCCGTCGGCATTCTCGCCGATCGGGACATTCCTGCCGCCGGCCAGTTTGCCGGTGTGCCATCGGCGGCGGCTCCTGTGCTCGCAAGGGCCCCGGCCAAAATGGCCATTGCGGCTTGAAAATGAAGCAAGATCAACGGTTCTCGGCTTGTATATCATGTCACTAGAATTTATCTGTAGTGACAGCTTGGACGCGGCGGGGAGGCACGCCAGGCGTTTCGCAACCGGTGGCCTTGCGCCATCGCATGACAGAGAAACGTTCGGGTTATGCTCACGAAAAAAGGTAAGTACGGCCTCAAGGCGCTCGTCCATCTGGCGCGCCTGCCGGTTGGACAGCTCGCCTTCGTCAACGACATCGCCACAGGAAACAATATTCCGAAGAAGTTCCTTGATGCCATTCTTGGCGAATTGCGCAATGCCGGGTTCGTCCAGAGCCGCAAGGGCAAGGACGGCGGCTATCGGCTGGCGCGTCCGGCGGACGAGATCAAGGTCGGCCACGTCGTGCGCGTGCTCGACGGGCCGCTTGCCCCCATTCCTTGCGCCAGCCGCACCCAATATCAGCGCTGCGAAGACTGCAACGAGGCGACATGCCAAGTCCGACACCTGATGCTGGAGGTCCGGCAGGCCATCGCCGAGGTGCTGGATCGGCGCAGTCTCGCCGAAATGCGCGATATCGTCGGCGACGAAGACTTTTCGGCGGCGTTGAAAATCCAGGCCTGAACCAATCTCTCCTGAGCCGGCGACGATCGCCAGGACAGCTGGTGTGCGTATGACCGGGCGCGCTACGCCAAATTCGATCATCATTGTCGGTGGCGGCGCCAGCGGCGTCGTGCTTGCGGCGCATCTGCTGAAGTCGCCCAATCCCGATCTCCGCGTCAGCCTGATCGAAAAACGCCCGCATTTTGGGCAAGGCATAGCCTATTCAACGCTGCTGTCGGCGCATGTGCTGAATGTCAGCGCGTCGGGCATGAGCGCCTATGCCGACGATCCCGGCAATTTCTCGCGCTGGCTGCTTGAACGCGGCATAGCGACGCCGGAACAGGCGCCAGTCTATGCGCCGCGCAGCGTCTACGCCCGCTACCTCAAGGAGCTGCTCGACGAGCTCGAGGCGCGTGAGCAGCAGACGGGCCGGCTGCGCCTGATCCGCGAGGAGAGCCTGTCGATCTCGCCGACCGCCTCCGGCGTCGAGGTAGCGCTGGCCAACGGCACCAGCGTGGTTGCGCATCTTGCCGTGCTCGCCACCGGGCATGACGAAGAGCCGGGGGCGGGGCAGGGGCATGCTATCAGGATGGGATCCGAGGCGGACACTGCGCTCGACCCCGAAGCCCAAGTCCTGGTGCTGGGCACCGGCTTGAGCATGGTCGATGCCTTCCTGTCGCTCGAGCAGCGCGGCCACAGCGGCGAGATCGTCGCGGTGTCGCGGCGCGGCCTGCTGCCTTCGCCGCATCGCAAGGGCAATCCGATCAAGCTCGACGTTGCCGATATTCCGCTCGGCACCCAGCTTTCCTATTTCGTCGGCTGGTTCCGCGACCTGATTCGGGAAAACCAGAGGGCCGGCATCGACTGGCGCGACGTCGTCGACGGTCTGAGACCCTTCAACCAGAAGATCTGGCAGAACTGGCCGTCCTCGGCCAAGCGCCGCTTTGTCGAGCACACCAAGGCCTGGTGGGACATCCACCGCCATCGCATGGCGCCGGAAGTCTACGCTCGCGTTGCCGAGGCGGTGCAAGCGGGCCGCATCCGCCTTGTCGCCGGGCGCGTCGTCGAGATCGCCGGCGGCGACGGCTTCAGGGTACAGGTCCAGTCGCGCCACACGCAGCAGCTCGAAAGGTTCGACGTTGCTCGCATCTATGATTGCACAGGCATCGCCAGGGACATCTCGACCACCTCGAACAGCGTGGTACGGTCGCTGGTCGACCGTGGGCTGGCACGGCCGGATCCGCTGCGCCTCGGCCTCGACGTGACCGCGAACTGCGAGGTCATCGCCGGCGACGGCACGGTATCCGCCAAGATCCTCGCCGTCGGGCCACTGACGCGCGGCACCTTCTTCGAGATCGACGCCATTCCCGATATTCGTGTGCAGTGCGCGCGGCTGAGCAAGCGCTTGCTCGGATGAGGCTCCCTTTGTCTTGACGCAATTCGGATGCAAGACCGCCGCCGTCGGGTGAAAAGATCTCGACGGCATAACCGCGTTCGCTGAAGGCGAACCAAGGGTGCGGGAGCTCGCTCCACCAGAGCCAAGCCCGTGGTGGTCGAGACAGCTAAGCGATTACGCCACGTTTCGGCCGTCTTGCATTGACCGGATTGGTGTCGCGCACGCTCGTCTTAGGTCTCCTCCATGGATTTTGTAGTCGGCGAGGCCATAAGCCCCGACCCTGGCCAGATGGCCGGGCAAATTCTGCTTTCGTCGTCACTGTGCCTTGCCTACCATGGCGCATGACCCAACACGGAAGACTCTACGGCTGTCCGGTCGAGTTCGCGCTCGACGCGCTCGGCGGCAAATGGAAGACGGTGATCCTGGCGCGCATCAAGGAACAGCCGATGCGCTATTCCGAACTGCGCCGGCTGATCCCTTCGCTTTCCGACAAGATGCTGAAGACCTCGTCAGCCTCTCGGTCTATATCGCCGGCGACCTGGACATAGGGCCGGCCTTCGGAGCCTGGATGGCCTTCTGGGCAAACCGTGGCGCGCCGCCGATCATCAAGGTGCTGCGCGTCGCCGGCCTCGGCAATCCGGATTTTCTGATCGAGATCGAAGCCCAGGCCGCGATCGCCTGAACCCTAAGCAGGTTCTGCAAATCTTTTGCCTTGCCTGGAGCCGGCGAAGCTTTCGCGAAATTCCATTCCCCTGCTGGCGGCCGGATTGGCACGATCTATCTTCTTTCCAACTGCAAACGGCTGGAAAAGACGGTAGGTTGCCGTCTTCCAGGGCGGTTGCTCATTCTGGCAACGGAGCATCTGATATGAGCAAGCACAAGATCGTGGCACAGGACGATGCGTCGTCCCGCCTGCGCCCGCCCTATGCCTCGGTTCTCGACCTGATCGGGCAGACGCCGATCGTCGAGCTGACCAAATTCGACATCGGCAAGTGCCGGCTGTTCATCAAGCTCGAAAGCCAGAATCCCGGCGGCTCGATCAAGGACCGCATCGCGCTGTCGATGATTGCCGCCGCCGAAAAACAGGGCAAACTGAAACGCGGCGGGACGATCGTCGAGGCGACCGCCGGCAACACCGGTCTTGGTCTCGCCCAGGTCGGCATCCCCAAGGGCTACCACATCATCCTTGTCGTGCCTGACAAGATGTCGCGCGAAAAGATCCAGCATCTGCGGGCGCTCGGCGCTGAAGTGCGCATGACGCGTTCCGATGTCGGCAAGGGCCATGCCGAATATTATCAGGACATGGCCGAAAAGATCGCCGCCGAGCTGCCCGGCGCCTTCTATGCCAACCAGTTTGCCAACCCGGCCAATCCGCATGCCCACGAGACCACGACCGGGCCGGAGATATTTCAGCAGCTCGAAGGCGATGTCGATGCGGTGGTCGTCGGCGTCGGCTCCGGCGGCACGCTGACCGGGCTCGGCCGCTATTTTGCGAAAGTCTCGCCGAAGACCGAAATGGTGCTCGCCGATCCGGTCGGCTCGGTGCTGGCGCCGCTGATCAAGACCGGCAAGATGGTAGAGGCCGGAAGCTGGACCGTCGAAGGCATCGGCGAGGATTTCGTGCCGCCCAATGCCGATCTGTCGCTGGTCAGGAAGGCCTATTCCATCCCCGACAAGCAGAGCATGCTTGCGGTGCGCGACCTGCTTTCGAAGGAAGGCATTCTCGCCGGCTCGTCGTCGGGCACGCTGCTTTCGGCAGCACTCCGCTATTGCCGCGAGCAGACCGTGCCGAAGCGCGTCGTCACCTTCGTCTGCGACAGCGGCAACAAGTACCTGTCGAAAGTCTTCGACGATTTCTGGCTGGCTGAGCAGGGCCTTGCCGAGCAGGAGCAGCATGGCGACCTGCGCGACCTGGTGATGCGCACGCTCCGCACCGGCGATGTCGTGTCCGTCGGCCCCGACGAAAGCCTGCTCAACGCCTATGGCCGCATGCGCCGCTCGGATGTCTCGCAACTGCCGGTGCTGGACGAGGGCAAGCTCGTCGGCATCATCGACGAAAGCGATATCCTGGCCAAGGTCGAAGGCCCCTATGACAGCCGCTGGGACCGCTTCAAGGCTCCGGTTAGGACGGCGATGACCACCAATCTGCACACGCTGCAGGCCAGCCAGACGCTGGACGCGCTGCTGCCGGTGTTCGACCGCAACGAGGTCGCCATCGTCTTCGACGGCGACGAGTTCATTGGCCTGATAACCCGCATCGACCTGATCAACCATCTGAGGCGCGCCCGATGACCATAAAAGCCACTGTATCGGGCAAGAACCGCCTCGCCTTCTCGACCCGCACCATCCATGGCGGCCAGAGCCACGACCCGACGACGGGCGCGGTGATGGTACCGATCTACGCCACCTCGACCTATGGCCAGCAGAGCCCGGGCGTGCACAAGGGCTTTGAGTATGCCCGCAGCCAGAACCCGACCCGCTTTGCTTTCGAGCGCGCTGTGGCCGACCTCGAAAGCGGCACAGCCGCCTTCGCCTTCGCTTCGGGGCTGGCGGCGATCGCCACGGTGTTTGAACTGCTCGATTCAGGCGCGCATATCGTCGCCACCGACGACATTTATGGCGGCACGTTCCGATTGCTCGAGCGGGTGCGCAAGCGCTCGGCCAATTTGCAGGTCGACTTCGTCGACTTCACCGATCTTGCCGCGGTCGAAGCCGCGATTCGCCCCGAGACCAAAATGCTCTGGGTCGAGACGCCGACCAATCCGCTGCTGCGTGTCGTCGATCTGGAAGCGGTCGCAGCACTGGCCAGGCGCAAAGGCGTGCTTTCGGTCGCCGACAACACCTTCTGCAGCCCCTATCTGCAGCGGCCGCTGGAGCTCGGCATCGACATATCAGTGCATTCGACTACCAAATACCTCAATGGCCATTCCGACATGGTCGGCGGGATCGCCGTGGTCGGCGACAACAAGGATCTCGCCGACCGGCTGAAATTCCTGCAGAACGCCATCGGTGCCATTTCCGGGCCGTTCGACAGTTTCCTGGCGCTGCGCGGCTTGAAGACGCTGGCGCTCAGGATGGAGCGCCATTCGTCCAACGGCCAGAAGATCGCGCACTGGCTGGAAAGCCGCCCCGACATCCGTCGTGTCATCTATCCCGGCCTGCCCAGCCATCCGCAGCACGCCATCGCCAGGCGGCAGATGCACGCCTTCGGCGGCATGATCACGGTCGAGCTCGACCGCGACCTCGCCGGCACCAAGCGCTTCCTCGAACACACGCAACTGTTCACGCTGGCCGAAAGCCTCGGCGGCGTCGAAAGCCTGATCGAGCACCCGGCGCTGATGACGCACGGCTCGATCCCGGCGAAAAAACGCGCCGCGATCGGGATATCCGATTCGCTGGTGCGCTTATCGGCCGGGATCGAGGATGGTGATGATCTGATTGCGGATCTGGATCAGGCGCTGGCGAGTTGAGCCCGGCAACAAGAACCTTGCGAGACGTCGGCGGGACAATGCCCCCTCTGCCCTACCGGGCATCTCAGCCACGAGGGGGGAGATTGGCCGTCATCTTGCGCTTTCGCCAACCTCCAACGCTGAAACACGGACGTGACGGCGAAGCTGCCGATCTCCCCACTTGTGGGGGAGATGTCCGGCAGGACAGAGGGGGCGTGAAGGATCGCCAACGAGCGGCGCTTGTTCTGCATCCATCCATGTGTCTTACACTCTATTCCGTTGACCTTGGCGCCATCTGGCAGAATTGTAGCTTCCTGATCCACCTTGCTGCTTGGCTCCGGAAGCTATGAACAACCGACAACGCAACCAACGGACGGCAAGCGATACCCCGCTCACATTCGCTATCCTGGTCTTCCCCGGCTTTCCGATGATGGCGTTCAGTTCGGTCATCGAGCCGTTGCGCGCCGCCAACGTGCTGGCCAAGCGGGACTGCTATCGCTGGATCATCGTCGGCGCCGCCGAAGGCCCGGTGGAGGCCTCGAACGGCGTCGTCATCCAGCCCGGTTTTTCCGCCCATGACGCGCCGAAGGTCGATCGCATCGTCGTCTGCTCGGGCGGCGATGCCGATCATCTCGTCGCATACGATGCCGTGAGCTGGATCCGCAAGAGCCTGCGCGGTGGCGCCCATATCGGTGCTGTGGCGGATGCGGCGTTCTTCCTTGCCCGCGCGGGCCTGCTCGACGGCCATGCCTGCACCTTGCACTGGACCAGCCAGGCGGCCTTCACCGAGGCCTTTCCCGACATCGAGCTCAGGCGCGATCTCTACGTCATCGACCGCAAGCGCTTCACCTCGGCCGGCGGTGTCGGCAGCCTCGACATGATGCTGGAGATCATCACCCGCGATTATGGCGCCGAGCTGTCGGCCGGCGTCGCCGAATGGTTCGTGCACAGCCCGCTGCGCTCCAGCGTCGACCGCAAGCTGATGCCGCTGCGCTTACGCACCGGCGTGCAGAACGAACTGGTGCTGTCGGCCATCGCCATCATGGAGGATGCGGTGGAGGAACGGCTCGGCATGGCGGAGCTGGCGAATAGGCTTGGCGTCTCCTCCGACAAGCTCGAACGCAATTTTCGCTCCGAGCTCAGCATTTCGCCCAACGGCTACTACCGCCGGCTGCGGCTGAAGCGTGCCGCCGATCTTTTGGCGCATTCGACGCTGATGGTGCGCGACGTGGCGCTCGCCTGCGGCTTTGCCTCAATGTCGAGCTTTGCCCGCGCCTTCAGGGAAGAGCATGGGCATGCGCCGAAGGTGATGCGCAGGCATTAGGGGCTTCTGCAAGCCGCAAACGTCGGAGATTGGCCGAACACCCCTCCGTTCGTCATCCCAAGGCGGAGCAAGGAGCGAAGCGACGCGGCGCAGACCCTGGGATCCATGCCGTTACCTCGCGGCAGTGCTCCTGCGGACCAGAACCGAATGCTACCACCCCGTCCCGCGAAAAAGCTCGAACCATTCCGGATTGGTCTTCTCGATCAGCTCGATCTTCCATCGGCGTGGCCAGCGCTTCAGCGACTTCTCGCGCTGGATGGCGTCGACAATGTCGAAATGTTCCTCATACCAGACCAGACGCTGCACACCGTAACGGCTGGTGAACCGCGAGCCCTCGCCGGATTTGTGCTCCGGCATGCGGCGGCCGAGGTCGTTGGTGACGCCGATATAGATCGTGCCGCGCTTCTGGCTTGCGGTCATGTAAACGTAGCCCGTCATGGTTTCAGGGTAGCGAGCATCGATGCGCGCACAAGCGCCATTCCGCCGCATTCTACGACCAATGTCACGGCATGGATCCTAGGGTCTGCGCTGCGTCGCTTCGCTCCTTGCTCCGCCCTAGGATGACGAAAACGTTCGGGCTCACAGTCAATCGCCGAGGTAATTGAAGGGGGCTGCCGCCTAGCGGCATCCGGCACAACACCTGCGGGATTCCGCACAGCCTCTGCGCAACGCATGGCTCATCGTCGCCGCTTCCAGGAGGCACCCATGAGCATTGTCGTTTTTGACCCCGACAGCACCGAGGACGTCGACTTCAAGGACCGCATGCGCCATCCGGCGGCGGCCGATCCGGCCGGCGGCATGTGGCTGTCCGATACCGAGCCGTCCTTCATCGACGCCGACGCGCTGCGCAAGGGGCGCCTTGCCAGGCTGCGTGCCTGGATGCGCGAGGCCGGCTATGGCGGCGTCGTCCTGTTCGACCCCTACAACCAGCGTTACGCCACCGGTTCGCGCAACATGTTCGGCTATTTCCTGCGCAACTCGACGCGCTACTTCTTCATCCCCACCGAAGGGCCGATCGTGCTGTTCGAATATCCGCAGAGCTACCATGTCTCGATGGTGCTCGACACGATCGACGAGGCGCGTCCGTCCAAGCTGGTATGGTCTTCAGTGTCGGGCCGCGACGACGAAACCGCGGGTCCCTTCGCCGACGAGATCGCCGATTTGCTCAAGGCGCATGGCGGCGGCTCGATGAAGCTCGGCCTCGACCGCTGCAGCCATCTGCAGGCGCTGGCGCTCGAAAAGCGCGGCTGCGACGTCCGCGATTGCCAGGGCGAGATTTTGGCGGTGCGTGCGGTCAAGACACCCGAGGAAGTAAAATGCCTGCAGGTGTCGATGGCCGGCGCCGAGGCCGCCGTCTATGCCGTGCGCGAGGCGATCAAGCCCGGCGTTTCCGAAAACGAGCTGTTCGCCATCATGTATGGCGAGGTGATCCGCCAAGGCGGCGAGTTCATCGAAACCCGTTTGCTGACCTCGGGCCAGCGCACCAATCCTTGGTTCAACGAAGCGAGCGGCCGCAAGATCAGGCCGGGCGAGCTCTTGGCGCTCGATACCGACACGATCGGCTGCTACGGCTATTATTCGGACTTCTCGCGCACCTTCCGCTGCGGCCCGGGCAGGCCGACGGATTACCAGAAGTCGCTCTACAAGATGGCGCACGACCAGGTTCAGCACAATATCGGGGTCGTCAAGCCGGGCATGGCGTTTCGCGAGATTGCCGAAAAGGCCTGGAAAATTCCTGACCGCTTCGTCGACCAGCGCTACACCTCGGTCATGCACGGCGTCGGCATGCATGGCGAGACGCCGTTCATCGCGCATGCCATGGACTACGAGACCTATGGCCGCGACGGGGTCATCGTGCCCGGCATGGTGGTCAGCGTCGAGAGCTATATCGGCGAGAAGGGCGGTCGCGAGGGCGTCAAGCTGGAGGACGAGATCCTGATCACCGAGACCGGCACCGAGCTTCTGTCGCGGTTCCCTTATGAGGACGAGTTCCTTGACAGGCAAGTTTGAGTGCTGACAGGCAGTTTTGCATGAAAAGCCCGATCTCGATCAAGTCCGGCAAGGCGGCGGCGGTGTTCATCGATCTCCAGGAGGAGCATCGGCGGGACAAGCGCTATCTGGTCGAAGGCTATGGCGATATCCTCGCCAACGTACAGCGCCTGCAGGCAGCGGCACGGGCCAATCATGTGCCGTTGTATCACTGGGCCTATGTCGTCGATGTCGCCACAGCACGGCCGTTCCACCCGGTCGAGACCAACGGCAAGTCGGCCTTTTCCGACAAGGACGATCCGCTGACGGCGATCTGTCCGGAAGTGGCGCCTGCAGCCGGCGAGACGATGATGGTCAAGACGCAGGCCAGCGCCTTTGGTGGAGGGCCTGCCGCCGGGCGGCTCAAGGCCGACGGCATCGAATGGCTGGTCGTTGCCGGCGTCTGGACCGAGGCCTGCATCGATGCCACCGTCAAAGATGCGGTGGCGCTCGGGTTTCGCGTGCTGCTGGTCAAGGATGCTTGCGGCAGCGGCAGCACGGCGATGCACCAGACGGCCATCCTCAACCTCGCCAACCGGCTCTATGGCGGTGCCGTCACCACCACCGCGGCCGCCTGCCGGCTGCTGGCCGGCGAGACGGTCGATGCCTGGCAGGTCGAGGGCTCGGTGCCGCTGCGTTTCAGCTACGAAAACGCCGCCCGGCTCTACGCCGAGCTCTGAGCGGGATCGCGCCGCGATGGTCACCGAAGCCGAGCGACCCGAAACGACAGACCGCGGAAAATACCTGACGCTGCTCGATCCGGAGCTGTGGGCCTATATCGATCGGGTCAACGAGTGGTATCCGCCCGAAATCGTCTACATGCCGATCGACAGGCAGTGGGCGGTCTATGATGCCATGTGCCGGGCGTTTCGCGAGCCCTATCCACCCGGCGTCAAGGCCAGCGACAGCAGCGTCGGCGACCGTGCGATCCCGGTCCGGCGTTACCATATGGCGGGAACGGCGCCGCAGGCGATGGTCGTCTATTATCACGGCGGCGGTTTCGTGCTTGGCGGGCTCGACAGCCATGACGACATCTGCGCCGAGATCTGCGCCGGCACCGGCTTTGCGGTTCTGTCCGCCGACTACCGGCTGGCGCCTGAACATCTGCATCCGGCGGCCTTCGAGGATGCGCTGGCGGTGTTCGAATGGGCTGCGGCGACGACCGGCCTGCCGATCGTGCTCTGCGGCGAGAGCGCCGGCGGCAACCTGGCCGCAGCAGTGGCGCAGGCGACGCGCCGCCATCCTCGCCGCGCGATCGGCCAGGTGCTGATCTATCCCGAATTGGGCGGTGACGAGCTAGACGGCCCAGAGCTGGACGGCAAAGCGCGCACCGGCTCCTATATCGAGCACGCCGAGGCACCGCTGCTGACGTTGCGGGACGTCGAATTCTACCGCCATATCCGGGCAGCGAAGGGGCAGTCGCCGGACGACCCGACATTTTCGCCACTTAACGATAGCGACTTCTCCGGCCTGCCGCCGACGGTCATCGTCACCGCGCAATGCGATCCGCTGTCATCGGACGGCCAGACCTATCGCGACCGCATCCTTGCCGCCGGCGGTAAGGCATGGTGGCGCGAGGAGCCGCGCCTCGTGCACAGTTTCCTGCGCGCCCGCAAGACCGTGCCGCGCGCCAGCGAGGCCTTTGATCGCATCGTCGCGGCTATAGCCGCGCTGGGCGGGGGTAAGTGGCCGGAGTGACGGCGGAGTGCGGCTCTCATGCCGGCCAGGCAAGCGCAGAAATCCTCTCTCCTCAAGCTCCCCACTGCGGAACAGCGCACAACAACTGCGGAAACCCGAACACTTGCCCGCTCAGGCCAGCATTATCATCACCTCACGTAAGGCGCCCCTGCGAAACGCATCCACCCCCGCGGCGCGGTCGGTCGGAGGCGCCCAACAAAGAGGGAACGACGATGAAGTTCATGCTGACCGATCGGAAATTGCATCCGCAGGCCGCGCCCGTCGCCGACGGCTTCAAGAAGGGCCAGATGAACCGGCGCGAATATCTCGCCACCATGGCCGCGTTTGGTGTCAGCGCTGCCGGCGCGCTGGCGCTTGGCGGGCTTGCTCCGTCACCGGCCAGGGCCGAGGAGGCGAAGCGCGGCGGCGTCTTGCGCGTTGCCATGAACGTCAAGGGCTGGAAGGATCCGCGCACCTTCGACGGCGTCGAGATGTCCAACGTCGCCCGCCAGTGTAACGAATATCTGGTGCGCTGGAACCGCGACTTCACCTTCGAGCCATGGCTGCTCGAGAGCTGGGAGACCAGCGACGATGCCCGCGTGCTGACGCTGCATGTCCGCAAAGGCGTCAACTGGTCGAATGGCGACACCTTCAACGCCGACGATGTCATTCACAATCTGACGCGCTGGTGCGATGCGTCCGTCGCCGGCAATTCTGTCGCCGCGCGGATGGGCGCGCTGGTCAACGCGGACACCAAGAAAGCCGTCGACGGCGGCATCGAACGCGTCGACGACTTCACCGTGCGGCTCAATTTGCCCAAGCCCGACATCTCGCTGATTGCCGGCATGGCCGACTATCCGGCGTTGATCATGCACCGCAGCTATGAAGGCGACGGCGACCCGCTGAAGGCATTGGCGATCACCACCGGGCCGTGCGAACTCGTGGCATGGGACGCCGAGGTCGGCGCCGAAGTCCGCCGCAAGGACAAGCCATGGTGGAAGGGCGAATTCTACCTCGACGGCATCAAATGGGTCGACTACGGCTCCGACCCCAACGCCATGCTGTCGGCCTTCGAATCGGGCGAGATCGACACCGACCACGAAACCGCCTCCGACACGGTTGCGCAGACCGACTCGATGGGCCTGAGCAATTCCGAGATCGCCACCGGCTCGACGATCGTCGCGCGTTTCAATGTCGCCAATCCGCCCTATGACGACATCAAGGTGCGCCGCGCCGCCCAGCTCGCCGTCGACAACGCCGCTGTGCTGAAGATCGGCATGGACAACCGCGGCAAGCCGGCCGAGAACCATCATGTCGGGCCGATGCATCCCGAATATGCCGATATCGGCCCAGCCGTGCGCAACATCGATCAAGCCAAGGCCCTGCTCGCCGAGGCCGGCAAGGCCGATCACGAATACGAGCTCATTTCGGTCGACGTCGACTGGCAAAAGACCACCGGCGACGCCATCGCAGCGCAGATGCGCGAGGCTGGGCTGAAGATCAAGCGCACGGTGCTGCCGGCCGCCACCTTCTGGAACGACTGGAGCAAATATCCGTTCTCCTGCACCGAATGGCTCGGCCGGCCGCTGGGCGTGCAGGTGCTGGCGCTGGCCTACAAATCGGGCGCCGCCTGGAACGAGAGCGCCTACGCCAATCCGGAATTCGACAGCCTGCTCGACAAGGCGCTGGCGATGCCCGATGCAGGCGCCCGCAAGGAGATCATGGCAAAGATCGAGCAGAATCTCCGCGATTCCGGCATCATCATCCAGCCCTACTGGCGCTCGGTCTACCGCACCTACCGCAAGGGCGTGCATGGCTGCGAGCAGCACCAGTCGCTCGAGCAGCATTTCGAGAAGGTCTGGCTCGAGGCGTGACTCGTGCCGCCCGACGGAAGGCCGGCGCGCAAGGCAGCGGAAGCCAGCGTCACCCGGCGGTGCCCGCCCTTGAAATCTCCCGCCCGAGGCGCATCGTTTCCCGGACCAGCAGGTCCAGATCGTCACGCCGGGTACGGTGGTTGTTGATCGCCACCCTGAGGCAATGCTGGCCATGCACCGTCGTGTCGGAAATGGCGGCGATGCCTTCCTCCTGCAGCCTCAGCATGATCTCGGTATTGAGCGCTTTCAGGCGCTCAGCGTCCAGCCCATCGGCGCGATAGCGAAAGCAGACGATGTTGATGTTCACCGGCGCCACCAGTTCGAGCGCCGGTTCGGCCGCGATCAGCGCACCGAGATAATGCCCTTGCGCGATGTTCTGGTCGATCAGCCGGCCGAACTTTTCGATGCCATGTTCTCTCAGAGCCATCCACACCTTCAGCGCCCGGAAGCCGCGTGAGGTCTGCAAGCCGTAGTCGTGCAGCCATTGGCCGGAGGCCAGGCCGCGCGGCGTCGATTCCAGATATTCCGGCGTCACCGCGAACGTGCGGCGATGCGCGGAGTCATCCCGGATCAGCGCGCAGCCGACCTCGAAGGGCGCGTGCAGCCATTTATGCGGATCGAGCGCGATTGAGTGGGCGTGCTCGATGCCGGCAACGCGATGCGAATTGTCCGCCGCAATCGCAAGCAAGGCGCCGATGCAGCCATCGACGTGAAACCACAGATCCTCTTTTGCCGCCAGGTCAGCCAGCGCTTGCAGATCGTCGATTGCGCCGGTGTTCACCGTGCCGGCCGTACCGATTACGCAGGCCGGCTTGAAACCGGCGTCACGGTCCTCGGCGATCGCCGCCCGCAACGCAGCGATGTCGATCCGCAGCCCGGCATCGCTCGGGATGCGGCGCAGCGCCCGGTTGCCGAGGCCGAGCGCCTCCATCGCCTTGCGATGACAGGAGTGAAGCTGGTCGGAGCCGTAGAAACGCAGTGGCTTATCGATGCCGGCAACGCCGTGCTCGCGTATGTCGATGCCGGCCTTGGCGTTGCGCGCCACGGTCAGACCGATGATGTTGGCCATCGAGCCGCCGCTGACCAGCGTGCCGCTGGCCGATTGCGGAAAGCCCATCATTTCCTTGCACCAGTCGACGACCTGGTTGTCCATCAGCGCGGCGGCATGGTTGCCGCCGCCGAGGTTGGAGCCCTGGATCGCCGCCAGGAAATCGCCGAGCGCGCCGGTGAAATTGCTCGAGCCCATATACCAGGACCAGAAGCGCGGATGGATGTTGCCCATCGGATAGGGCATCAAGCTCCTGGTGACGTCGCCATAGATTTCTACCAGCGGCGCCGGCGAACGCGGCAGCGGCGATGCGAAGAAGGTCCTCACATCGACCGGCATCTCCTGCCACACCGGACGCTCTCTGACATCGCGCAGGTAAGCGACGGCATCGTCGACGATCCGATGCGACAGGACCTGCACATCGGCCCAGTTCGAGGGGTCAAGCGTTTCCTCGGTGGCCGTGACGGCCAATCCAGGCTTCGTGTCCATGCGGGCCGCTCCCGATGTGCCGCCGTCACGCCGGAAATTGGCAGCCGGGCGTCGACTGCGAAAGCGCGGTCTCCTCGGCGTCCATCTCCGCTTCGATGCCGTCGAACAGCGGCGTGGTCATGTAACGCTCACCGGTGTCGGGAAGCATGCACAGGATCACCGAGCCGGGCACCGCCTTTTCCGCGATCTGCCGCGCCACCGCGAAGGTCGCGCCACCGGAGATGCCGGTGAAAATCCCTTCCTTCTGCGCCAGCGCCTTGGCCCATTTCATGCCCTCGGGCCCGGCAATCGGCACCACCTCGTCATAGAGGCTTGCGTCGATCGCCTCCTGCAGCACGTCCGGAATGAAGTCGGGCGTCCAGCCCTGGATCGGATGCGGCTCGAACGCTGGATGGCTGGCGGCAGGCGCGCCGCCGGCGCCGCGCTGCTGCGGCTTGCCGCTGCCGATAAGCTGCGCATTGGCCGGTTCGGCGAGCACGATCCGGGTCTCCGGCCGTTCGCGGCGCAGCACGCGTCCGACGCCGGCGACGGTGCCGCCCGTGCCATAGCCGGTGACGAAACAGTCGAGCCGCGAGCCGGCGAAATCGTTGATGATCTCGCGCGCCGTCGTCGCTTCGTGAATGGCGGCATTGGCCTTGGTCTCGAACTGGCGGGCAAGGAACCAGCCATTGGCCTCGGCGAGCTCCACCGCCTTCGTGTACATGCCAAAACCCTTCTGGGCGCGCGGCGTCAGTACCACCTTGGCGCCCAGCATGCGCATCAGCTTGCGGCGTTCGATGGAAAAACTGTCAGCCATCGTCACCACCAGCGGATAGCCCTTCTGGGCGCAGACCATGGCAAGGCCGATGCCGGTGTTGCCGCTGGTCGCCTCGATGACGGTCTGGCCCGGCTTCAAGGCGCCGCTGCGCTCGCCCTCCTCGATGATGTTGAGCGCCAGCCTGTCCTTTACCGAGGCGGCGGGATTGAAGAACTCGGCCTTCACATAGATCGTGGCATGGTCCGGTCCGAGATTATTGATGCGGATCACCGGCGTATCGCCGACCGTGTCGAGAATGCTGTCGAACAGACGGCCGCGCCCGGCGGTGGTTCTGATTTTCTGTTGATGCAACATGTCGATCTCCTCGCGTTGTCGTTGTCTCTTGTCGTCACGGGCCGGTTACAGACCGGTGGCTTGGGCGGCGAGGTTTCGAGACCTTGCCGCGCTACATTTGCACCCGGCAATGCCAGCATCCGGCGCGGGAATTCGCTGCCGGATGCACCGTGTCACGTTTGGTGATAAAACAAAGGCCGACTGGCCAGCGTGGGAGCAGGCGTGGAAACTTACGTGGAATCCGCCCGATCGAGCCTCGGCGGCGAGATGGCCGGTCTTTCCGTGCGTCTGCTCGGACCGCTGACGATCGTACGCAACGGCATCATTATCCAGCTCCCAAAATCGCGCAAGCTGCGTGCGCTGCTCGCCTATCTGGCGCTGGCGCCGCATCCGGTCGGCCGCAGCCGCCTCTGCGAGCTTTTGTGGGATGTGCCGAACGACCCGCGCGGCGAGCTTCGCTGGTGCCTGAGCAAGCTTAGAGGCATCCTCGATGAACCGCACCATCGCAGGGTCGAGACACCAGGCGACACGATCGCGCTTGATCTGAAAGGTGCTTCCGTCGACGCTGTCGACATAGCCTCGACCGCCGCCAAGGGCGTTGAGACGCTCGGTCTGGAGCGGCTGCAGGCTCTTTCCGGAATGTTCGCCGGCGATTTTCTCGATGGGTTGGAGATCGACCGCAGCCCGCATTTCAACGGTTGGCTGGTCGCCCAGCGCCGCCGCTTCAGCTCTTGGCACGCCGCAATCCTGGAACACCTCGTCAACAAGCTTCCGGCGGATGCCGACGAAATGTCCTCGCATCTGGACAAATGGCTGGAACTCGCTCCGTTCGACGGGCGCGCGCATATGGCTCTTCTGAAAAGGCTGGCGCAGCGCGGCCAGTTTGGCGCGGGCGAGGAACATCTCGCTTCCGCGGCGCGGCTGTTTGCTTCAGAGGATCTGGATTTCGGAGCCGTTCGTGAGGCATGGCGCACGATTCGCAGCGAACGACCTGCAGCAACGCTCTGGGCGCGACCTTCAGTCGTGCCGGCGGCCCCTCACGCGTCAATTGTGCCTCCCCGTTCCGATACTGCTGCATCGCAGAAGGCTTCGCTCGCCGTGATGCCGTTTGCCGAAGAGGCGGCTGTCGGCGGCCCGCGCGGTGGATTGGCCGACGGCCTCACCCACGACATCATCACCCGCCTGGCCAAGCTCAGGGACTTTTTCGTCATCGCGCGCGGCTCGGTGTTTGCGCTCGCCGAAAAAAACATTGCGCCGGAGGACGCCGGCCGCCGGCTCAACGTCGACTATGTCGCCACCGGCACGGTACGCTGCCAGGCAGCCCGCGTCGTGGTCAGCGTGGAACTTGTCGAGGTGCGCACGGCCAGGATCGTCTGGGCCGAGACGTTCGAGCGCAGACCGGACGACATCTTTACCGTGCTCGACGACATCGGCAACAGCATCGTCTCGTCGATCTCGGCCGAGATCGAAACCGTCGAGCGCAACCGCGCCATGCTGAAGGCGCCCAATTCGCTGAACGCCTGGGAAGCCTACCATCGCGGGCTCTGGCACATGTATCGCTTCACCCGCACGGAAAACGAGCAGGCCCGGCATTTCTTCGACACGGCCTTGAAGCTCGATCCGACCTTCGCCCGCGCCTATGCCGGCCTCTCCTTCACCCATTGGCAAAATGCCTTCCAGCGTTGGGGCGACCGCGACCAGGAAAGCGCCCTGGCCTTCGAGGCAGCCGGCCAGAGCCTGCTCGTCGACGATCACAATCCAGCCGCTCACTGGGCCATGGGGCGGGCGCTGTGGCTGCGCGGCGAACAGGACGGCTCCCTCATCGAGCTCGAACGCGCCGTAGACCTCAGCCCGAATTTCGCGCTCGGCCACTATGCGCTGTCGTTCGTCCATTCGCAGTCCGGCGACCCGCAGGCCGCGATCGGCTCGTCCGACCATTCCAGGCATCTGAGTCCCTTCGATCCGCTGCTGTTCGGCATGTTGGGCGCCAGGGCGATGTCGCATGTCCGGCTTGGCCAGTTCGATGAAGCCGCCGAATGGGCGCTGAAAGCAGCCGCCCGTCCCAACGCCCATGCCATCATCCTGGCGATTGCCGCGCATTGCCTTGCGCTGGCGGGGCGGCTGAGCGAGGCACGAAGTTTCGCCGCTGCGCTGCGCAAGATGCTGCCGAACTACTGCGCCGACGATTTCATCGGCACCTTTCGCTTCGAGCCGGACGCCGAGGCGCTGTTCCGGCAAGGCGCCAAGCGGATCGGGCTGGGGTGAGACAAGGCGTGGTTCGTCCGGCTCTCTAAACCGCTCATCGCGGCTGGCGCCACGAAACATCGTCATGTCCGCAGCCAAGGCGCATCGTCAGGCTGACCTTGAGAATGTTTGCCGTCGCTTGGCCCGACGGCCAGTACGAAAAGTCGGCAAAGGGGCGGCGTTTCTTTTGGCCCTCGCAACGGGTTGGGCTGGGTTCGAAAAAAAATACCATGATAGATCGCGATTAGGGCGATCTTATAAGAAACGGTCTCGTCGCGTTTTTTTCGTAGAGCAGGCGAAAAGTCACAACGCTATGGAGTATACTTGTATCAATGAGAAACAAAGCTAATGGAATGTTCCGTAATCTTGCGGCAGATGCATGTTTCAGCGTCTGCTAAGATAACCGGTGCTGATTCCGAAATATTAAGCATCTGCCAAATTCAATCCTGCGATATTGGGATTTGTCCTTGTCACAGGCGGACTCGGATGCAATTTCTTGGAAGCACAACCGCGTCAGCGGATTGTTGAAACATGCTTGGGCGGACGGGGCACTAAGCATGGAGAGGAATATTGACATTCGCTAATGCGGCGGCCCCCGCCGGGAGCGTTCCCTCCGACGTTAGAGATTGCGGCAACCATCGGCTAAGTCGTCGAATGCGTCGCCGACAGCCTGGCTCTCGTTCGATGGCCGGCGAAGCTTTGCCCTCCTCCGATTGGCGCCAGACTCCGCGGCAAAGGCGGGGATCGCCGCCTGCAACGGTCTTCCGACATCGACGATGTCCGCCAGCCAGTCGGAGGAATGAACCATGAAATTCGTAATCTGTGCGGCCTTGGCCACTGCTGTGATGGCGATCGCCGGTTGTACCACCGACGATTACGATGATTGTCGCGGAAAGGGCTGCCTGGTTGATCCGTCCCACAAAGGCGGCCGAAAGATTGATGACCGGCCGCAGTTCGACAGGAACGGCAATCCCAACTTCGATACCAGGGGCCGTTACATCGGCTGCCATGGGCTCGGATGTAAAGTCGACGATCCTGATGACGGGGATCAAAGCATCGACGACAGACCGCAGTACGACAAGGAGGGCAATCCGAACTTCGATACGCAAGGCAACTACCAAGGCTGCCGCGGCATCGGCTGCGAGGTCGATACACCGGACGATGACAATTCGTCGGGCGATGACGATTCCGAATAAGGGACTCCGGGGCGAAAAAGAGGAAGCCAATTATGTCTGAATTCAGCGGCCTAGTCCGGCGACATGCCAAAATCGTTATGGTTGGCCTCACGGGGCTGGGAATGACGCTGACATCCGCTTTCGCTGCGGGTAGCGCCTGCGACGGCATAAAGGTCGAAGCGACGACGGCGCGCAAGCAGGAATATGCATCTCTCGTCGCCTCGGCGTTGAACAACAAGGTCAAGCCCGCTCGGGTGAAGTTCATCACGATCATGGAGAACGGCAACTGGAGCGCCGCTTACGTCTCCACGCCGGTGAGCGACGACGGTGTGATGTTCTTCCAGACGGTCGATGGAAAAAAGCAGTTCCGCGACGTCTGGGGCGGCTATGCCGAGCCGTCGGAAAAACCTGAACTGGTATCCTGGGCGAAGAAGCTCGGAGCGCCGCAAGATCTGGCAAAGTGTTTTGCCGAGCAAGTTACGGAATGATGGTGATCGGTGGAGATTTGCCGCCGACGCCGTTGGCGCATGAGGAGAACAACTATTCCGGCGTGACGGAAGTCGCGTCACGGTCTCCGAAGGAGACAAAGCTGATCCAACGAAAACCAGATAATCAGGCCATGGGCACGGCTGACCGTGGCAATGACGGACAGCTGAAGAGAACATGGGGCGGGGCTGAGCAACTTAAGAGCTTGACTGCAACCGGAAAGGGAAATCGATGAAAACCGCAATACTGATTGCTGCCGTGGTTCCGGCCATGCCGACTTTCGCCTTCGCCAAGGACAAGTGCGCCGATGCCAAGGATCAGGCCACCATGAACCAGTGCTTCGGTGCCGAGTTTCAGAAATCCGACAAGAAGCTCAATGAGCTTTACAAGCAGATCGAAGCTCGCCTGAAGGACGATGCGGATACCAAGAAGCTGCTTGTTCAGGCACAGCGCGATTGGGGCAAGTTTCGCGACGCGGAGTGCAGTTTCCAGACCGCGGGAGCGGCCGGAGGAAGCATGATGCCAATGCTCATCGCGCAGTGCATGGACGGCCTTACGCAATCCCGTGCCAAAGATTTCGAAGGCTATCTGAAATGCCGGGAGGGCGACATGAGTTGCCCTGTTCCGGCCGCGAACTGACACACGCCACAGCTGATCTGATCACGATGACGCCGGCGACGAGCGTGGCGTCGCCGCCGGGTATGAAAGGATGCGAGGCGCGCAAGGGCAGTGCGGACAATTTGCTCAACGGCGATTTCATCGACGGTCCACTGTGCGATGTCCAAAGGGAGCCTGTGGCGGCATCGACAATGTGCCGGCCTTTGACAAGCGGCAATTCGTCGAGACCAATGTGCCCGGTTCGGGCCATGGCTACGGATGTGCGTGCATGACCGTCGAGACCAACGCCAAACGGCAAAAGACCACCAGAGCAATCTCGGGCGAAATCCTTCCGCTGATGCGCTGTCGCAACGACAGATCGCTGCCTAGCCCGGGCCGACAATTATTGGATACAAAAAAGCCCGGCAAAACCGGGCTTTTCTTGGGGTTTCTGAACCCTATCAAAAGTTCGAAACAGGAATTTGGTGCCCAGAAGAGGACTCGAACCTCCACTCCTTGCGGAACACGGACCTGAACCGTGCGCGTCTACCAATTCCGCCATCTGGGCTGGTGCGCGCTCATTAAGCGGGCGAGGGATGAGTGTCAACGCGCTTTTTTGAAAGCCGCGTTCCTTCTTCGCCTCAGCCTTCCAGCACTTCCTTCGATGCCACCGTCGAATCGGCGTTGAGCGTGTATATGACCGGCACGCCGGTGCCGAGCTCGAGCTTGACGATCTCCTCGCCCGATTTGCCGTCCAGCGCCATGATCAGGGCGCGCAGCGAATTGCCGTGCGCCGCCACCAGCACCGTGCCGCCGCGCAGCACATGCGGCTGCAGATCGTGCAGGTAATAGGGCCAGACGCGCGCGCCGGTGTCTTTCAGGCTTTCACCGCCGGGCGGCGCCACGTCGTAGGAGCGGCGCCATATATGCACCTGCTCCTCGCCCCATTTCTTGCGCGCATCATCCTTGTTGAGGCCAGAGAGATCGCCATAGTCGCGCTCGTTCAGCGCCTGGTCGCGGATGGTCTCGAGCTCGCTCTGGCCAACGGCGTCGAGAATATGCTGGCAGGTCTTCTGCGCCCGGATCAGCGACGACGTGAAGGCGATGTCGAATTTCATGCCGCGCGCCCTGAGCTTGGCGCCGGCCGCCTTGGCCTCGGCATGGCCCAGTTCGGTCAGGTCGACGTCGCGCCAGCCGGTAAACAGGTTCTTCAGGTTCCATTCGCTCTGGCCGTGGCGCACGAGCACGAGAGTTCTCGACATATTTGCTCCTTCAAATTTTGTGAATCGGCTAATCTTGTGGATCAGCCAAGTCTGTGGATCAGCTTGTCAGGCCGAGCACGTCCCGCATCGAATAGAGGCCCGGCTTGCGGCCGCGCGCCCACAGGGCTGCCTTGACCGCGCCGCGGGCAAAGATTGCCCGGTCTTCGGCGTGGTGGGCGAGCGTGATGCGCTCGCCGGTACCGGCCAGCACCACACTGTGATCGCCGACCACCGAGCCGCCACGCAAGCTGGCGAAACCAATCGAGCCGCTCTTGCGCACGCCGGTATGGCCGTCGCGCACGCGAACATCGTTGCCGGCAAGTGCTACCCCGCGCCCGGCAGCGGCGGCTTCGCCGAGCAGCAGCGCCGTGCCCGACGGCGCATCGACCTTGTGCCGGTGGTGCATTTCCAGGATCTCGATGTCGAAATCGTCGGCGTCGAGCGCGCGCGCCGCCTGCTCAACCAGCACTGCCAGCAGATTGACGCCGAGGCTCATATTGCCTGACTTGACGATCGTCGCGTGCCGTGCCGCCGCCGCGATCCTGGCATTGTCTTCGGCCGAGCAGCCGGTTGTGCCGATGATATGGGCGATGCGCGCCTGCGCGGCGTAGCCGGCGAATTCGACGGTCGCCGCCGGCGTGGTGAAATCGAGCACGCCGTCGGCCTTGGCGAAGGCCGGCAGCGGATCGTCGCCGATTGCCACCTCGAGCCTGCCGACGCCGGCCAGCTCGCCGGCATCCTTGCCGATATGGGGCGAGCCGGCCCGCTCGATGGCGCCGGCGACGCGGGCACCCGGTATCGTGTGGATGGCGCGGATCAGCGCCTGGCCCATGCGGCCGGCCGCGCCCACCACCACCAGGCCCATTTCCCCCGTTTCATTGATGTTGACGGTCGGTGTGTCGCTCATGCATGTCTCCCGGCCGCCTGTTTCGCGTGACCATTTTGCGCCGCAGTCTGGATTGGCTTGGCGTCATCGACAAGCCCCAGCCCTTTCCTGCCCTGCACCCGGTGGAACCGCGCATAGACGCTGTGCGGGTCGGCCATCAACGAGGCATGCGTGCCCTGTTCGACCAGCCGGCCCTGCTCCAGCACGATGATATGGTCGGCATTGACCACCGTCGACAGCCGGTGCGCGATGACGATGGTGGTGCGCCCTTCCATGACATGGGTCAGCGCCTCCTGGACGCGGGCCTCGGCCTCGTTGTCGAGCGCCGAGGTGGCTTCATCGAGCAGCAGAATCGGCGCCTGCCGAACGATGGCGCGTGCAATCGATACACGCTGGCGCTGGCCGCCCGACAGCGTCACGCCGTTCTCGCCGACCGGTGTGTCGTAGCCTTGCGGCTGCTGGCGGATGAAATCGTCGGCCGCGGCCTGTTGCGCGGCGCGTTCAATCTCGGCGTCGGTGGCGCTCAGACGTCCGTAGCGGATGTTGTCGCGGATGGTGCCTTCGAACAGATAGGGCTGCTGCGAAACATAAGCGATCGAGCCGCGCAGCGAATGCTTGGTGACCTTTGAAATGTCCTGACCGTCGATTTCGATGCTGCCCGACTCGACGTCGTAGAAGCGCTGCAGCAGCGCAACCAGCGTCGTCTTGCCGGCGCCCGAGGCGCCGACGATGGCGGTCACCTTGCCGGCGGCGGCGACAAAGCTCAAATCCTGCAGGACCGGCGCTTCTTCGACATAGCGAAAGGACACGTTGTTGAAGCGCACTTCGCCAGAGGTGAATTTCGCCTCGGCGGCTCCCGGCACGTCACCCTGCTGCGGCTCGAGGTCGAGAAGCTCATAGATCATGCGCGCATTGACCAGCGACTTTTCCATGCCGACCTGCATGCGCGCCAGCCGCCTGGCGGGGTCATAGGCAAGCAGCAGGGCGGTGATGAAGGCAAACACCGCGCCCGGCGGCTGGCCGCCGACGGTCGCCCGGTAGCCGGAATAGGCGATGACGCCGGCGACGGCGAAGCCGGCCAGCATTTCGGAGATCGGCGTCAGCCGTTCCGAGACGCGGGCGATCTTGTTTGCCCGCTGCTCGGCGCCCGCGACGAGGCCGCCGATGCGGCGCGACAGCTCGTCTTCCAGGGTGAAGGCCTTGACGATGGCGATGCCTTGCGTTGCTTCCTGCATGGCGCCGATCAGCCGCGAGTTGATCTGCACCGATTCACGGGTGATGCGACGCACCCGGCGCATCAGATAGGTGACACTGTAGATCAAAGGCGGGCCGATCAGCAGCGACATCGCGGAGAGCATCGGGTCCTGCCAGATCATGACGCCGACCAGCGCGACAAGCGATACCGCATCGCGCGCCAGCGATGTCAGCGTCATCGACAGGAGATCGCGGATGCCGTTGACGTTCTCGTTGATCTGCGCGGCGAGCCGGCCCGAGCGGGTGTCGTTGAAGAAGCCGACGCCGAGCTTCATCAGGTGGTCGAAGATGCGGCGTTGATAGCGCGCCACCAGATTGTTGCCGATTTTGGCCAGCGTCACCGCCTGGCCGTAGCTGGCCAGCCCGCGCAGCATGAAGGCGGCCAGGATCGAGACGCTGATCAGCGCGATAAGATCGCCGCGCCGTTGGTAGAAGATCTGATCGATGACATCCTTCATGATCCAGGCTGTGAAGGCGGTCGTCGCCGCGATCGTCACCAGGCACAGCACGGCAAGAGCATAGTACCAGCGATAATCGCGGCTGTTCTCGGCGATGATGCGGCGGATAACAGCCACGATCTCGCTGGGACGGACTTTCCCTTTGGTTGGTGCTGGAAGTGTCACGTTTGAGCGCTTTGTGGTTTCGGTTCGGCCGGGCTGCAATTCGGCAACCTCTTAACGCCCCAATGGCGGCTTGCCTATGGCCGGGGACGGCGAAACTTCGTCGCGGCGCAGCTTGTGTCCTAAACCCGCCAGCGTCGCCCCGCCGTCTGCACGCCGAACAGCGACGGATTTCTGGCATAGGCGGCCAGCCCTAAAAGCGCTGCCAGCGGATGGGTGATGACGTAGACCGGCATGCTGCGCATCAAGGCGCTGTGCGGCGCCTTGTCCTCGAAGGCAGCGCGGAAACTGCCGGTCCGCAGCGCCGGCAGGATTTTTTGCGCGATGCCGCCGGTGAGGAAAACACCGCTGCGGCTCATGAACACCAGAGCGAGGTCGCCGGCGGTGCGCCCCAGACAGGTGACGAAGATCGACAGCGCCTCTTCGGCCACCGGATCGTTCTTTGCCAGCGCCGCGGCGGTGATCTCGGCGGGCGTGGTGAAGGGCGACGGCTTGCCGTCCGCTTTGGCCACCGCCCGGTAGGCGTTTACCAGGCCGCGTCCTGACAGGATCTGTTCGCCGGAGATGCGACCCTCGAGCTTCTCGATATGCGGAAACACCTCGAAATCACGCGGCGAGCGCGGCCCGATATCCATATGGCCGCCCTCGCCGGGCACCGGTATCCAGTGATGCAGCGCATAAACCAGCCCGGCGACACCGAGCCCGGTTCCCGGGCCGAGCACCACCCGCCCGGAATTCGGTTCCGGCTCGTCGCCGCCGATCTTTTCCATGTGCTCTTCGCCGAGCGCGACGACAGCCAGCGCCTGCGCCTCGAAGTCGTTGAGCACCACGACGTCGCCGAGACCGAGACTGGCGAACATCTGTCTCGGCTTGACGATCCATGGGCAATTGGTGAGGGGGATCTCGTCGCTCTCGACAGGGCCGGCCACCGCCAGCACAGCTGAATTCGGCCGGACCGACGAGCGGTCGAGCACGGCCGACTGGATCGCCTCGTCGATCGTATTGAAGTTGGCGGTTTGGACGATGGTTGGCTCGCCGGGCTCGGAATTCGCATCAAGTACGATCGAGAAGCGCGCATTGGTGCCGCCTATGTCGCCGATCAGGATCGGAAATCGCAACAGAGTGTCGTCGTCGCTTACGCCTGGCATGCTCTCGTCCGTTCCCGACGCGTATCGCCGTTCTCTCGTTGACTAGCGCATGACCGCAAAAAGGGAAATCGGTTTTCGAAGTGGAGATGCACGGATACAGACAGCGAACACGCTGCCCGCATCAGTGCCCCGGTCGTGGCCGCGGCAGCGGAATGCCGAACTCGGGCGTCGCCATAAAGGCGTTCGCCGAGGCTGGAAGCGCTGCCGCGCCGGCTGCGAGCGTCGGCGGCGGCGAAGGCTCTGCCGCGGGAGCGGGTGCGGCCGCAACCGGCACGCCGTCGCCATAGTAGGTGACTGCTTCCGCCGAGGGCGGAGCCGGCGCGTCGAGCACGAACTGGCATTGCCTGGGCAGGTTCGCCATCGTCATCACGTCGCGTGCCTTCGGCTTATCCGGGTTCTTGTTGGGGCGCCACGGCTCCTCGGTGAACCACCAGGCCAGCGCCTGGTCGCAGCCATCGCCCGGCGCCGTCGCTTCCTGCGCCTTGCAGTCGGGTGACCCAGGCTGGCAGCCGATGCGAATGTGGAAGTGGTAGTCGTGGCCCCAGAACGGCCTGACCTTGCGCAACCAGCTACGGTCGCCTTTGACCGTGTCGCAGAGCTTCTTCTTGATCCCGGGATTGACCAGGATGCGCTCGACTTCGGGATAGCTCGCGGCGCGCCTCAACAGCCGCGTATGCATCGGCGTCCACAGCCCGTCCTTCACCAGATGGGTCTTTTCGTCGACCATCAAGGTAGCGCTGATGTTTTCGCGCTCTTCGGCCGAGAGCTTGCGGTCGGGCATCGGCGTCAGCCAAATGTCGGCGTCGAGGCCGATCTGGTGCGAGGCATGGCCGGTCAGCATCGGACCGCCGCGCGGTTGCGAGATGTCGCCGATCAACAGGCCCGGCCAGCCGTCGGCAGCGGCATCGCGCGACAGCTTCTCGATCAGCGCGATCATTGCCGGATGGCCCCAGCGGCGGTTGCGCGACGGTCGCATCACCTCCCAGTGCCGGCCATCCAGGGGCAGGGCGACGCCGCCGGAAAAACAGCCTTTGGAATAGAAGCCGATCGATTGCGCTGCTGCGAGTGCCGGCAGCTTTTTGGCGCCGAACAGGTCCTTTGCCCGTTGCTCGGCGCTCCCTGGCTGCGTTGCAAGCGCCGCCAAGCTGGCGACGGCCAGTGCTGCCGTCAGCGGCAGCGTTTTGCCGGGCAAGGCTCGCTTCAACATTTTCCCCAAGCTGGACCCCTCCGCGATTTGAACCGCATCATACCATAGCCCGCGCAACGTATCGATCAGGACCGTTTCATCGGGCTGCGCGCCTCACCGTCGCGCCAGTCGCCGCTCGCCCACATGGCATCGAGCGCCGAGCGATAGTCGGGAAAGCGAAAGCCATAACCGGCCGCCTTGATTGCCGCGTTGGCGACACGCTTGTTCTCGCCATAGAAAGACCGCGCCATGGGCGAAAGTTGGGCGGTCTCGAACGGAATTTCGGGCGGCGGCTCGATGCCTATCAATTGGGCGGCATAGGCGACGACGTCCTGCGGCGGCGCCGGCAGGTCGTCGGTGATGTTGAAGATGCCGCCGCGATTGCCTTCGGCCAGATGCCAGAGCGCGCCGGCAATGTCGTCGCAATGGATGCGGTTGAACACCTGGCCCGGCTTGACCAACCGCCGGGCGGTGCCGTTTTCCAGATTGACCATTGCGTTGCGGCCTGGCCCATAAATGCCGGAAAGTCGCAGGATCGCCACCGGCCGGCCGATGTCGTGGCCCAGTTTCAGCCAACCCTGCTCGGCGGCAACCCTCATTGCTGATCGCTTCGATACTGGCCGGCATTCGGCGGCCTCGTCCACCCAATTGCCGCCATGGTCGCCATAGACGCCGACGGTGGAGAGATAGGCGATCCATCCGAGCTCCGGCATGTTGGCCGCGATCTCCTCACGGGCCGCGCCCAGCACCGGGTCGCCGGCCTCGTCCGGCGCGACCGAGACGACGAGATGGGTTGTCTTCCCAAGGGCATCGCCGATTTCGGAGGTCAGCGTGCCATCGAAACGCAGCGGCACGATACCGGCTTGCCGCAGCGCCGCGAATTTTTCCAGCGACCGTGTTGTACCGAAGATCGTTGTGTCGGCATCCCTGTTGGCGCGGGCGAAGGCCTTGCCCGAATAACCGGCGCCGAAGATGAAAATCTGCTTTTTTGTCATGTATGCGCCTCGATCGGCTTTGGCAGGGGCAGAAGCCATTCGCCTCTCACCGCCTCGTCATCTTCTGCCTGCAAAGCGGCTGCGGCACGTTCGGCAAACTCCCGACCCGGCACCAGCCGCGACAGCGCCCATACCGCGGCTCCGCGAACCAGGGGCGAGGCGTCGTCGAGCAGCGCGCGAACGGCGCCGGCCAGCGACAAGTCCTGGGAATTGCCAGCCGCTATCAGCACGTTGCGGATAAAACGGTCGCGGCCGATGCGCTTGATCGGCGAGCCCGAAAAGAGCGTTCGGAAGGCAGTGTCGTCGAGACGCAGCAGCTCGGCGATCGGCGGTTCGCGCAAGTCCGCGCGGGCGGCAAGCTTTGCCTCCGAAGCGGCTTGGGCGAACTTGTTCCACGGGCAGGCGGCCAGGCAGTCGTCGCAGCCATAGATGCGATTGCCGATCTTTTCCCGGAACTCATGCGGGATCGGTCCTTTGTTCTCGATGGTGAGGTATGAAATGCAGCGCCGCGCATCGAGCCGGTAAGGCGCCGGAAAGGCATCGGTCGGGCAGGCGTCGAGGCAGGCCCGGCAGGAGCCGCAATGATCGTTCTCAGGCGCGTCCGGCACCAGCTCGGCCGTCGTGAAGATGGTGCCGAGGAACAGCCACGAGCCATGCGCGCGGCTAACCAGGTTGGTGTGCTTGCCTTGCCAGCCGAGGCCGGCCGCCTCGGCCAGCGGCTTTTCCATCACCGGTGCGGTGTCGACAAACACTTTCACGTTACCGCCGGCGCGCGCCACTATCTTGCCGGCGATCTCCTTCAGCCGGCCTTTCATCACGTCATGATAGTCGCGGTTCTGCGCATAGGCCGAGATCGCGCCGCGGTCGCGCTTCGCCAGCACCTCGCGTGGGTCGTGGTCGGGGCCGTAATTCATCGCCAGCACGATGATCGAGCGGACCTCTGGCCAAAGCGTCCTCGGTTTGCCTCGCCGCTCGAGCGTTTCGGCAATCCAGCCCATCGAGCCGTGAAAGCCGTCGGTAACGAATTCGGCCAGCCGCTCTGGTGCCTGCGGGATCGCATCGGGCGTGGTGACGGCAACGGCGTCGAAGCCGGCGTTCCGCGCCTCGCGGTCGATGAGCGCGCGCAGCTTTGCCGTATCAGAAATCGAGATCCGCATAATGTGACACCGGCGACAGGCCGCGCACCCGGTCGGACAGAAGCGGCCGGAACGAAGGCCGTGATTTCACCCTTGTATACCATTCGCGCGCGGCGCTGTGTTCGCGCCAGTCGATCTCGCCGAGATAGTCGAGCACCGACAGTGCCGCCGCCGCCGCGAGATCGGCATAGGTGACCTTGTTGCCGGCCAGCCAATGACGGGTGCCGGCCAGCCAGTTGGTGTATTTCATATGCTGGCGGATATTGGCGCGGGCGGCGCGGATCGCCGCCGAATCGGGCGACCCGCCGCCTGCCGTTTCCGGCATGACCGGCTTCAGGACGCGCTCGCGCACCAGATGCCGGGTAACCTCGCTTTCCGCCTTGTTGAGGTACCAGTCGGTCAGCCGGCGGATTTCGGCGCGCTCCATCGGATCCTCGGCGAACAGCCGCTTGTCGCGCTTGAGTACGCCGCGCGTCTCGTCGAGATATTCGGCGATGACCATCGCGCCGACGATCGGCACGTCGCCCTCGGCAAGCAGGATCGGCAGCGTGCCGGCCGGGTTCAGTGCCAGGAACTCCTTGCGCCGCGTCCACGGCTTTTCTTCGATCAGCGCCAGTTCCTCGGCATACTCGCCAAAGGCGAGGCGGACGAAGCGGCAGCTGGCGAACATCGGATGGTGGAAAAGCGTCAGCATGGTCCCGCGATAATAGAGCGCACTGGCAAATCGCCGGCTGCGCCGGTAAGTCTTGGCCGCCCGATTCAGGGGCTGTCAGGGTGCTGCGACCTATAGGGGGAGTTCCGCGCCGTGACAAGCAAACCGTTTTCTCAAGCCCGCCCTCCAACGCCGAGGTTGCCATGGAAAGCCAAACCGTAGTCGAAGCGCTGCTGCTCGGCATGCTCGAGGGCCTGACCGAGTTTATTCCGGTGTCTTCGACCGGTCATATCCTGCTCGCCGGCCATTTCCTCGGCTTTCATTCGACCGGCAAGGCCTTCGAGATCCTGATCCAGCTCGGCGCCATATTGGCGATCCTCAGCGTCTATTTCCGCCGTCTCTGGAAGATGCTGCTCGAGCTGCCCTACGATCGGCTGACGCGGCATTTCGTCCTTGGCATTCTCATCGCATTCCTGCCGGCGGCCATTATCGGCGCACTGGCGCATGACTTCATCAAGACGGTGCTGTTCGAATCGCCGCGGCTAATCTGCATCATGCTGATCATCGGCGGTGTCATCCTACTGCTGGTCGATCGCATGACGCCGAAGCCGTATTACCACGATGTCGAGCGGTTTCCGACCAGGCTTTATCTGCAGATCGGGCTGTTCCAGTGCTTGTCGCTAATCCCCGGCACGTCGCGTTCGGGCTCGACCATCGTCGGCGCGCTGCTGCTCGGCGTCGACAAGCGGGCGGCGGCGGAATTCTCCTTCTTTCTTGCCATCCCGACGATGGTCGGCGCCTTCGCCTTCGACCTGTTCAAGAACCGCAATGTGCTGAGCAGCGCCGACTTGCCCATCATCGCAGTCGGCTTCGTTGCCGCCTTCGTCACCGCGCTAATCGTCGTGCGCTTCCTGCTCGACTACGTCTCGCGCCATGGCTACGCGCTGTTCGGCTGGTGGCGGCTGGTCGTCGGCATCGTCGGGTTGATGGGGCTGGCAATCTGGGGGTGAGCCGGCGCGGATAGCGCAATCCCAGCCGGAACTCTATTCTTGCCCGAAGCCGAGCCATACGATCTTGTGGACGTATGGTTGGCAGGGGGAATGCGTGAGCGAAGTTCTTGACGCCCTCGTTATTGGCGCCGGTCCGGCGGGACTCGGCGTCAGCTACTTCTTGACACGGCAGGGCCGCGACCACCGCGTGCTTGATCGAGGCCGGATTGGCGAAACGTGGCGAACGCAGCGATGGAACTCGTTTCGACTGAACTCGCCGACCATCCGCTCCATCTTACCCGGTGATTCCTACGACGGCCCCGAGCCCTGGGGCGCGATAACCCACCATGAGTTCGTCGCATACCTCGAAGGCTATGCCGAGCGGCACCGCTTGCCGGTAAGCACCCAAACTCCGGTGCAAGAGCTGACGAGAGACGATGGGATCTTTCGCATCACCACGGCGGACGGGGCATTTCTGGCGCGCAATGTGGTGATCGCCACCGGCGACCAGAATCGGCAGGTCCGGCCAGCAGGGTCGGCGGATTTGCCAACCGCAATTCGCCAAGTCGATTCCTCGGCTTATCGCAACCCGGCCGAGTTCGAGAGTGGCGCGGTGCTGGTGGTCGGCAGCGGCCAGTCGGGCGGCCAGATCGCCGAGGATCTGGCGTTGGCAGGACGTGTGGTCTTTTTGGCGACCAGCCGCAACGGCCGTTGGGTGCGGCGCTACCGCGGGGGCAACATACTCAAATGGCTGACGCTGTCCGGTTTTCTCGACGTTCCGCGCAAGGAACTCGTCCTCCCCTCCGGCAAGCTGCAGGCCCGCGCGCTGGTCGGCGCGACTCACACGATCAGCCTGCAATCGCTGAGCGCGCAGGGCGTGGTGCTGCTCGGCCGCTTCAGGGGTGTGGAGAACGGCAACCTCGTCTTCGGCGACGAGCTCGACGACCATATGCGATTTGCCGACAAAGTCTCCGCGAATGCCAAGCGCCTGGTTGACGAGTACATCGAGCGCGCCGGCCTCGATGCGCAACTGGCCGAGGATGATCCGGCCGAGACGATTGAACCGCGCTTGCCCGATCCTCCGATCCGCTCCCTCGACTGGACGGCGAGCGGCATCAGATCAGTGATCTGGTGCACGGGCTTCACCGGCGATTTCTCATGGGTTCGGCTTCCCGGCGCGCTCGATGCAGCCGGCCAGCCCGTCCACGAGGATGGCGTCGGCGCTGTTCCAGGTCTGTTTTTCGCCGGCCTCGATTTCGGATCGACGCGGAAGTCGGGCACCATACCGGCCATTCCAGAGGAGGCGGCCGCCATCGTGGAGCGACTTGTCCAAGCGCGAGCCGACTTGCCACGGAACGGCGTCTAAACCAGCCGTCGAACGCGGGTTCTTGAACTGCAAGAACATGACAGCTCTGGCGCGATCAAGACGACGCACGCTGCCTAGCGGACCGAGCCGGCACAGTCGTTCGGAATGGTCGACCTGGAGACGCCAAAAGGAGGTGCGTCAAGGCGCACGATCGGTCAGCGCGCTCGCGCCTTCTTCCGCGGCGCAATGTGCGCAGCAGTAGATGATGTCATCCTGTTCGACGCCATGTCCGATGATCCGGCATCCGCAATGCGGACACGTCGGAGCAAGTTTCTGGACCGCGCATTCGAAGCTGTCGAATGTGTAGGTCTCCTCGGCCATCGTCACGTTGAAAGCCTTGTCGTAGTCATTCCCGCATTGATCGCATCTGGCCATGGTTCTTTTCCTTCTTTCACTGGCTCCAAGCTCGACCAACCTGCCGCGCGGCGATAGGTTCCCGCCAGGATCAGGGGGCCGTCCTAAGGCGGAGACGACCGCGAGCCTGTGCCACGACGCTGTTCGATCGCACGGATCACCTCGTCGATACCCCGCGGCTCGATGTCGAGTTCCTTCAGGCCAGGCACGTCGATTGCTGCCACATTGTCCTGACGCATGAGATCGACCTGGTTGCGCGTTATGGGGGCAGCCGGGAGGAGTTCCGCGACGCCAGCCAAGGCGTTCCATACCGCAAACGGCACCGGCATCAGCTGGACGTGCGTACCGAGCTGTCGGGCGATCTCCCGAAGCAGTTCCTTATAGGTGTAGATGCGCGGGCCACCGAATTCGAATATGGATGAACCCTTGTGGCTTCGCCCGTCGATCAGCCGGCTCACTGCTTCTGCGACGTCTGCCACATGGACCGGCTGAAGCCGTGTGCCTCCATCGCCGAACAGCGGATAGACCGGCAGGAGGCGTATCAGCCTCACAATGGTTGTCAGGAAAGCGTCGTCAGGTCCTGTCATGACGGCGGGACGCACAATGAAAGCGCCGGGAAATGCGCTTTCCACGGCACCTTCTCCGCGCCCACGCGCCCTTATGTAATTCGAATCCGATTGAGGATCGGAGCCGATCCCCGAAATCTGGACGAACTGGTCGATCGCGCGGTCGCGCGACGCGGCAGCGAGATCGCCCGCGGCTTTCACATGCACGCGTTCAAAGGTCTGGACGCCCTGCTCGACGTAAAGACTGACGGCATTCACGACCGCCCGCGATCCGGCAATGGCCGACCGGATCGAGGACGCATCCGTTATATCCGCCTCGACTGCTTCGGGCATCCTTGTAATCGAGGAGAAGACCAGGGCCACGCGAGCCGGATGGCGAGATGCGGCGCGCACCGTGAAACCTCTTTCCAGGAGCCGCTTCACGATCCTGCGCCCGAGAAAGCCAGTTCCGCCGAACACGGTGACGATCCGTTCCGGGTTGAGATCGTCGGGATCCATTTGCCTCGCCATCCCTTTGTCCTCGCATAGCTGCCACGAGGACTGCCCTGGCCGGCATTTGAACCAGCCCGTCGAACATCAGGACGATTGAGGAACAACGCAGGAACGCTTTTGTTCCAGTCAGCGCTGGGCGGATGTTTGACAGATCGGCAAACCATGATCTGAACCGCAGGCGCAGCAAAACGGCCCCACTTCGAGAATGGCCTAGTTTCGCCCGTAAAACACATTCTCGACATGCACCGGCCAGCGCCACGGCAGCACCGCCACCATGTCGAAGCGCACCGATAATTTTCCGTAGTCGGATTGGCGCGACAGCCAGAAATCGGCGGCGCCTTCGATGCGGTGCTCCGATTCGCGACCGACGGCTTCCATTGCCTCCATCAGCGTGCGGCGCGCCTTGACCTCGACGATCAGCACCAGATCGCCACGCCGCGCGATCAGGTCGATCTCGCCGAACCTGGTGCGGTGGCGGCGGGCAAGAATTCGGTAGCCTTTCAGCATCAGCGCCGCCGCCGCCAGCCATTCGCCGTGATGGCCGCGCCGGTAGGCCTTTTGCCGGCTGGCGCTCGGCCGTTCAGCCATCGCCGTCTCCGCCGGCCCCGTCTCTTCCAGCATTCTTGAGGTCGAGCAGCCGACGATAGAGCGCCTGCTTCTGGCCACCCGTCATCTTGGCGGCTTCCGCCGCTGCCTTGGAGGCCGGCATCTCGGCGGCGAGCGAAAGCAGCAGCCGGTCGATGTCTTCTGGCCCATCAGCGACCGCATCGGCCGGGCCGACGCAGATGACGATTTCACCCTTGGGCGTATCGGCTCCCGCATAATGGCCGGCGAGCGATTGCAGGGTGCCGGTCCGCATCTCCTCGAAAGTCTTGGTCAGCTCGCGGCCGACCGCCGCCTTGCGGGCACCGCCCAGCACCTCGACCATGGCACTGAGCGTCTCGGCCAGCCGGCGCGGCGATTCGAAGAAGATCAACGTTGCCGGCACCGCCTTCAGCGCTTCCAGCCGCGTCAGCCGCTGCCCGGTCTTCACCGGCAGGAAGCCGGCAAACAGAAACGCGTCCGAGGGCAGGCCGGATGCCGTCACTGCGGCAAGTGCTGCTGATGGGCCGGGGATCGGCACGACACGAATGCCGCGTTCCAGCGCCTCACCGACCAGCCGGTAGCCGGGGTCGGAGATGAGCGGCGTGCCGGCAGCCGAGATCAGCGCTACGCTTCGGCCGGCCAGCAGCGCCGCGATCAACTTCGGTCCGGCCTCGCCGGCATTGTGCTCGTGGTAGGCGGTGGTGCGGCGGCGGATGCCGTAGCGGTCGAGCAGCACGCGGCTGACGCGTGTGTCCTCGCAAGCGACGATATCGGCGGCGGCGAGCGTTTCCAGCGCGCGCAGCGTGATGTCAGCGAGATTGCCGATAGGCGTCGCCACCAGGTAGAGCGCCGGCTCGAGCGGCCGGGCGGCGATTTCGGTCTGCCCGACCACATAACTGCGTTTGGCCGATTCGCCGGTCACCTGCACAACTCCGTTCGACCCTGTTTGGCACGGCTCACGCTTGCTTGCAAAAGCCTGGGTTGCAAAGGCCCGGGTTCCAAAAGGGATGCCGACGTGAACCAGCCGCCATGCCTTCGCCATAGTAGGGAACGAAACCGTTGCCGGCGAATTTTACACCTGATCTCGGGAGGAGCAGGATGAACAGCCTGACCATACAGGACGTTTTCGAACCCTACTATGCCGGCCGCAAACGCTTCGCCGCGCCATACGACAAGAGCCTGCCTGCCGAAGCCGCAGATCGCAGAGCCAAGAAGCCGCTTGCACGCCAGCGATCGGCCGAGAGCAAGCAAGCAAACGAAACCGACCGCACGATGGAGCACTGACCGGACGATGCCCAATCGCTTCGACATTTTCATCACCCGCCTCGAAACAAAAAGCGCCCGCGATGGCGCAGCGCCACATTCCACAGACGACCAGCACCGTGCCTCGCGCGACAAAAGCGAGATCAAGCCGGCCCGTTCCGGAGAGACCAGCGAAAAAGATCGCGCCAAACACCGCCACAAGCACGAGGCTTGACCCCGCAAACCTTAGCAATCGGTCGAGACAGTTCTCGAAGCGCGGTTGCGAATGCTCCGCGATCTATCATTCACCCAGATACTTCGAGACACGGGCCTCCAGCAGGCCCACCAGAGCCGGGTCTATGAATGCATAGTCGTCGGGAATATCGAGGCAGATTACTCGAGCCTTTTTCAGGCTTGTCTTGAATTTCTGCTGCAGTTTGGCGCGGTGCGTTTTTTCCATCACGAAGGTGATGTCGGCCCGGGCGACGAGTTCATGCGTCATTAGTGCCGGCCGAAGCGACCTCGATGTCCCGCCGCTTGGAAAACACCTGCTCCGCCGTCGGGCTGCGCAAGCGATTCTGGCTGCAGATGAAGAGAACGTTCTTCAACGTGCTATCTGGCCAAATCCGCCACGACCGCATCGAGCACGATCATGCCGGCCGGCGTGGCGCGCAGGCGGGCATTGCCGATCGGTGCCACCAGGCCTTCGTCCTGCAGCACCGACAGCCGTGCCGTCGACAGGCCGCGCCCTGAAAATGCCTCGTAGCGGGAAAGGTCGATGCCTTCCGCCAGCCTCAGCCCCATCAGCAGGAACTCGTCGGCTTCTTCCGATCGCGTCAGGATCTCGCCGCCGGTAACGCCATGGCTCTTGGCCTCGACCAGATTGGCCCAGGTCTCCGGCATTTTCTCGGCGATCGTCACCACGCGGCGGCCATTTTCGACGAACCGGCCATGCGCGCCGGGACCGACGCCGACATATTCGCCATAACGCCAGTAGGTGAGATTGTGCCGGCTTTCGGCGCCGGGCCTGGCGTGGTTGGAAATTTCGTAGGCCGGCAGTCCGCGCGCGGCGGTGATCTCCTGCGTTAACGCGTAGAGATCGGCGGCAAGCTCATTGTCTGGAATGATGAATTTCCTTGCCGCATGCAGTGCATGGAACGGCGTGCCTTCCTCGATGGTCAGCTGATAGAGCGACAGATGGTCTGCGGCGTGGCCGATCGCCTGCTCGAGCTCCGCCTGCCACGCTTCCGGCGTCTGACCGGGTCGCGCGTAGATCAGGTCGAACGACAGCCGTGGGAATATCTCGCGCGCCAGGCCGATCGCATGCAGGGCCTCATCGACATTGTGCAAACGGCCGAGGAAGCGCAGATCCTTGTCGTTCAGCGCCTGCACGCCAAGCGACACCCGGTTGACGCCGGCCGCGCGATAGCCGCGAAAGCGCTCGGCCTCGACCGAGGACGGATTGGCCTCCAGCGTCACCTCGATGCCATCAGGCACCGACCAGTTCTTCGCCACTGCATCCAGCACCGCCGCCACGGTCTGCGGCTTCATCAGCGACGGCGTGCCGCCGCCAAGAAAGATGCTGGTCACCTCGCGCGGCCCGGTGCGGCCGCGCATCGTCGCCAGCTCGGTCTCGAAGGCGCGGGCAAAACGCTCCTGGTCGACCGGCTGGTGGCGGACATGGCTGTTGAAGTCGCAATAGGGGCATTTGGCCGCGCAGAACGGCCAGTGGACGTAGACGCCGAAACCGGGGCTGCGGTCGAGCAGCATGGTCATGCGCCGGCCAATCGGGCTTGGGCGAATTTCTGGAAAGCACGGGCACGGTGCGACAATGCGGTTGGCTGGCCGGGCTTCCAGCCATGCTTTTCCTCCGCGCTCATCTCGCCGAAGGTCCTTTCGAACCCATCGGGCAAGAACACCGGATCGTAGCCGAAGCCGAGCTCGCCGCGCGGCGGCCATACCAGCGTGCCCACGACCTCACCGCGAAAATATTCCGCCTGGCCATCGGGGAAGGCAAGGCAGATGACCGCGACAAAGCGGCCCTTGCGCTGGGCAGGCGTGATCGCGCCAACTTCTTGCAAGGCCACTTCCGTGCGCTGCATGGCCATGCCGAAGTCGCGGGAGCCGTCCGGCGTCTCGGCCCAGTTGGCGGTGTAGACGCCGGGTGCGCCGTCGAGCGCATCGACACACAGGCCGGAATCGTCCGACAGCGCCGGCAATCCAGTTGCCTTGGCGGCGGCCAAGGCCTTTATGAGGGCGTTCTGCTCGAAAGTGGTGCCGGTCTCGTCCGGCTCCGGCAAGCCGTATTCCTTTGCGGACTTCGCTTCTATGCCGAATGGCGCCATCAGATCGGCGAATTCCCGCAATTTGCCGGCGTTATGGCTGGCGACGACGATCTTATGCCCGTCAAGCGAATGAACAGCTGGCGAATGAACAGTCGGCGAATGCATCAGATGCCCCAGATTCTTGGCTCGGCGAACTCGATCGAATTGCCCGAGGGGTCGCGAATATAGATCGAGCGGCCGCCCTGCGGCCATTCGAACTCGCTTTCGATGGCGATTTTCTTCGCCTCAAGATGCGCTTTCCAGCGTGGGATTTCATCCGCGCTTGCGGCGAAGCAAAGATGGCCCTCGCCGACCGTGCCATGCGGCGGCACGGGCAGCTTGGCGTCGGCCCGCGGCGGCACCTTGGTCGCCTCGGCATTGAAGATAAGCAGCACGCCGTCGCCGCAGCGGAAGAAGAGATGCCTGCCATCGACCTTACCGAGCAGATCGAGCCCGAGGACGCCCGAATAGAACCGTTCCGCGGCAGCAAGGTCCGTCACGTAGAGTGCTGATTCCAGGATTGCTGAAGGGGTCACAGGATCGCCAATCTCTTCAATATTGACCGCAGCTAAGCCACGGCCATCTGCTGCAAGCTGACCAGGCGCTGAATGCCTTTTTTGGCGAGCCCCATCAGCGCCGCGAACTGCTCTTCCGAGAACGGCTCGCCCTCGGCTGTGCCCTGGATCTCGACGATACCGCCCTTGCCGGTCATGACGAAATTGGCGTCGGTGCCGGCCGAGGAATCCTCGATATAGTCGAGATCGATGACCGGCTGGCCATCATGGATGCCGCAGGAGATCGCCGCGACGTGATCCTTAAGCACCTTGCCCAGGCTCGCCATCTGGCGGGCTTCCATCCAGCGCAGGCAGTCGTAGAGCGCCACCCAGCCGCCGGTGATCGAAGCGGTGCGCGTGCCGCCGTCGGCCTGGATCACGTCGCAGTCGACGGTGATCTGCTGCTCACCGAGCGCCTGCAGATCGACCACGGCGCGCAGGGAGCGGCCGATCAGCCGCTGGATCTCCAGCGTGCGGCCGCCTTGTTTGCCGGCCGAAGCCTCGCGGCGCATGCGCTCGCCGGTCGAACGCGGCAGCATGCCGTATTCCGCCGTCACCCAGCCCTTGCCGGAGTTGCGCATCCAGCCCGGCACCTTTTCCTCCAGGCTGGCCGTACACAGCACATGCGTGTCGCCGAACTTCACCAGGCACGAGCCTTCCGCATGCTTGGAGACGCCGCGCTCGAAGGAGATGGGGCGCATTTCGTCGAATTGGCGTTTGGAAGGGCGCATTCAGGCTTCTTTCTTTCTTCGGAATCTTGGCCGGGGAATCTTGGCCGGCTTGTAGCCGCACGGGGCGTGAGGCGCAAAGGAAAATGGACCGGTTGCGCCGACGCCGCGGAAGTCTATATCTTCGGACCGGAGGTTTTTGGCTCGAATGACCAAGGTAGTCGATCCCGGTTCGCAGTCGCCAGTGCTCTCGTCGCCGGCACTTCAACCGCCCGCGCTTCAATCGCTCGATATGCGTTCGCGCGACATCTTCCGGCGCATCGTCGATTCCTATTTGAGGGATGGCGAGCCGGTCGGTTCGCGCAGCCTGTCGCGCATCCTGCCGTCATCGCTGTCGCCGGCCACCATCCGCAACGTGATGAGCGACCTCGAGCATCTCGGCCTGATTTACGCGCCGCACATCTCGGCTGGCCGGCTGCCGACCCAGGCCGGCTTGCGCTTCTTCGTCGATGCATTCATGGAACTCGGCGACCTCTCCGACGAGGAGCGCCGCACCATCGAGGCGCAGGTGCGCGCCTCCGGCTCGGGCGCGACACTGGAGCATATGCTGACCGAGGCCAGCCAGATGCTGTCCGGCATGTCGCGCGGCGCCGGCCTCGTGCTCGCCGCCAAAAATGAGGCGGCGCTGAAGCACATCGAATTCATCCAGCTCGAGCCGACCAAGGCGCTGGCCGTGCTGGTCTCGCAGAACGGCGACGTCGAAAATCGCGTCATCGATCTGCCCGCCGGCATCACCGTCTCGCAATTGCACGAAGCCTCCAACTTCCTCAACGCCCATATCCGCGGCCGCACCCTGGCCGAGGCCCGGGTCGAAATCGCCCGCATCAAGGAAGAGACCAGGGCAGCCCTCGACACGCTGTCGCAGGATCTGGTCGAGAAGGGCCTGGCGGTCTGGGCAGGCGCCGAAAGCGGGGTGCCTGGGCGGCTTATCGTGCGCGGCCGCGCCAATCTCCTGGAAAACGTCACCGCCCAGGCCGACATAGAATTGCTGCGGCATCTGTTCGAGGATCTGGAGACGCAGGATGGGCTGATCCAGCTCCTCGACCTCGCCGAGGAAGGCCCGGGGGTGCGCATATTCATCGGTTCGGAAAACAAGCTGTTTTCGCTGTCGGGCTCCTCGCTGGTGGTGGCACCCTATCGCGACAAGGACGCGCGCGTCGTCGGTGCGCTCGGCGTCATCGGGCCGACGCGGCTGAATTATGCGCGCATAGTACCGATGGTCGACTATACCGCGCAGCTGATTTCGCGCATGCTGCGCTAGGAGCCGCCGCGGCCTGCCGCAAGGAGAAAAAGAATGGCGCTGGAATCGTTCAAGGCCCAGATCAGCCTGCTGCTCGAGGAAATGGTCAATCAGCCTGAGGATCAGCACGAGGTGCAAGAGCAGTTGCGTGAGAAGCTGCAAGAGATGCGGGCCATGGGCCTGCCGCTGCCGGCCGATCTGGTCGCGCTGGAAAAGCGCCTCGACGACGACTTCTACGCCTCTGGCAACTGAACGGGGTTCGGCTTCAAATCCTCGTGTGCTGGACCACCGCTTGGAACGACCAATGCCTGATCCCGTTTGCCCTCTTCGAGGCAAACCTCGGAGGACGTTAATGATCCGATCTGGCGGCTTTGCGGCCGTTGCCGCTGCCCTCCTTGTCGCGACACCGGCAGCCGCCCAGCAGGCGGATCAAAAGGTGCTCAAAGGCGAAGCCGCTTTTGGCGATTGGCACGCCGACAGGCCTGGCGTCCGCCGCCTGATCGGGCCGCAAGACATGCCGGCAGCCGACCCCGCTCAATCCGCTTCGAACGGCGGCGGCGTGGCGGAACGGCCCGAAAGCGCCGAGCCAGAATTGCCGCCGGGCTTTTCGGCCGAAATGATCGCCTCCGGACTCTATAATCCGCGCGTCGTTCGCGTCGCTCCGAACGGCGACCTGTTCATCGCAAACGGCCATGCCGACCAAATACGCGTCTACCGTCTGGCCGAGGGCCGCGCCAAACCCATCGAGAAAGCGATTTTCGCCCAAGGCCTCAACTATCCATACGGCATCGCCTTCTATCCGCCAGGCGGCAAGCCGCAATGGGTCTATGTCGCAAACAGCGACAGCATCGTCCGCTTCCCCTATCGCGACGGTGACCTGAAGGCGTCCGGTAAACCAGAAACCATTGTCGCCAAAATCCCGTCGGGCGGTCACTCGACCCGCGACATCGCCTTCTCGCTTGACGGCAAAACGCTTTTTTTATCGGTTGGCTCGGACTCGAATGTCGCCGAGGACATGGACAAGCAGCCGGATGGCGGCCTTGACGCCTGGGCGAAATCAAAGCCGCTCGGGGCGGCCTGGGGCCCCGAGGAAGGCCGTGCCGATGTGCTCGCCTTTGACCCGGACGGGAAAAATCCCCGAACTGTCGCCACCGGCCTGCGCAACTGTACGGGCATGACGGTGCAGCCCGCCAGCGGCGCGTTGTGGTGCGTCGTCAACGAGCGCGACGAGCTCGGCGACAATGTGCCGTTCGAGTTTGCAACTGAAGTCAAGGACGGTGCGTTCTATGGTTGGCCTTGGTACTACATCGGCAACCACGAGGATCCGCGCCATCAGGGCGAGCGGCCAGACCTCGCCGGCAAGGCCACTGTCCCCGACGTGTTGATGCAGGCGCATTCGGCGCCAATGAACATAGCCTTCTACGACGGCAAGAACTTTCCGGCGGATTACCGGGGTGATGCTTTCGTCACCATGCATGGTTCGTGGAACCGTGGCGCCAGGACCGGCTACAAGGTGGTGAGGCTCAAATTCAGGGATGGCAAGCCGACCGGCGAGTATGAGGACTTCATGACCGGCTTCGTCATCTCGAACGACGCCGTCTGGGGCCGCCCGGTCGGTGTCGCCATGGCCAAGGACGGCTCCCTGATCGTCACCGAGGACGGTAACGGCACCATCTGGCGCGTTACCTACGAAGACGGCCGCTCCTGAGCGGCGGCGTCGCCTGCTGCGCTGGCGCAATAGAATTCGGCCCGAGGGAATTCACCCAACTTCAACATTGTGCGACAAGCGCGAACCATGACGCTCACCGGGTTCCTCGCCTATAGCGCCGCCCTCGGCATCGCCGCAGCCATCCCCGGCCCAGGCGTCACCGCGCTTGTTGCGCGTGCGCTGGGTTCCGGCTTCCGCTCGTCGCTGGCCATGTCGTTCGGGCTGATGCTCGGCGACCTGACCTATTTAACTGCCGTGGTGCTCGGCCTGGCTTTCGTCGCACAGACGTTCGGCATGATCTTCCTGGCCATCAAATGGCTGGGCGTCGCCTACCTCGCTTTTCTTGGCTGGCGTTTCTGGACGAGCGGCATCACGCCCGAAACGGTAGAGGCGAAGAACGGCAAAGGCGGCTTGGTATCCAGCTTTGTAGCCGGTCTCGCCGTCACACTCGGCAATCCGAAGACGATGATCTTCTATCTCGCCATCACTCCGACCATCGTCGATCTGAAGACGATCACGCTGGCCGATTACGGCATCCTGGTCGCGCTCACTATCATCGTTCTGCTCGTGGTGCTGGTGCCCTATCTGGCGCTGGCGGCCAAGGCGCGCTGGTTCCTGAAATCGCCGCGGGCGCTGAGGGCACTCAACCGCACCGCCGCCGGCTTCATGGTCGGTGCGGCGGCGGCAATTGCCGCCCGCCAGTAGATCTCTTCGCCAATCCGCCCAACGATTGTCACGCCCTGCAAGGCGCCGGTATTCAGCACGAACGTCACTCGGATATTTTTCGAACGTGCCTATCTTGCGCGGTGGATGGCTCTATCCTATGCCCGCCCGGCTCTTGCCGCTTGACCTCTGGGAGGAAAACCAATGAACAAGCCCGCCACCCACACACACGTGCCCGGCCGCGGCCGCATCTACAATTCGATCACCGAGACGATCGGCGACACGCCGCTGGTGCGGTTGGATAAATTCGCCAGGGAGAAGGGTGTCGTCGCCAATCTGCTGGCCAAGCTCGAATTCTTCAACCCGATCGCCTCGGTCAAGGACCGCATCGGCGTCTCGATGATCGAGGCATTGGAGGCTTCGGGCAGGATTACACCCGGCAAGACCACGCTGATCGAGCCGACCTCGGGCAATACCGGCATCGCGCTCGCCTTTGCCGCCGCCGCCAAGGGCTACAAGCTGATCCTGACCATGCCGGAAACCATGTCCGTCGAACGCCGCAAGATGCTGGCGCTGCTCGGTGCCGAGCTGGTGCTGACCGAAGGGCCGAAAGGAATGAAGGGCGCCATCGCCAAGGCGGACGAGCTGGCGGCAACACTGCCCGACGCCGTCATTCCGCAGCAATTCGAAAACCCCGCCAATCCGGAAATCCATCGCCGCACCACGGCCGAGGAAATCTGGAACGACACCCATGGCGAAGTCGATATCTTCGTTGCCGGCATCGGGACCGGCGGCACCATCACCGGCGTCGGCCAGGTGCTGAAGAAGCGCAAGCCCTCGGTGCATGTCGTCGCCGTCGAACCGGAAGCCTCGCCGGTGCTGTCGGGCGGCCAGCCAGGCCCGCACAAGATCCAGGGCATTGGCGCCGGCTTCGCGCCAAAAATCCTCGACACGACGATCTACGACGAGATCGTCAAGGTCTCGAACGAGGATTCGGTTGCCAATGCACGGCTCGTCGCTCGGCTCGAAGGTGTGCCGGTCGGCATTTCGTCGGGTGCCGCCCTGCAAGCGGCGATCGTCGTCGGCTCGCGGCCCGAAAACAAGGGCAAGACCCTCGTCGTCGTCATCCCCTCCTTCGCCGAGCGCTATCTCTCGACTATCCTGTTCGAGGGATTGGGGACTTAGAGTCTGGACACGAGAGTGTTTGACCGGTTGTAGCGATCCTTCGCGCTGCCCCTCCGGCATCAAACGTTCTGTATCGACGCTTCGGCGTGGAAACCACCAAATCGTCGCTGCCCGGCAGGTGGAGGACTTCATGTACAAGCTCTATACGCGTGCCAATACCGGCGGCTTTGTCGTCGAGGCGGCGCTCGCTTTGGCGGGCGTGCCTTTCCACCAGGTCGACGTTCCGAAGGGCCGCCTCGATCAGGCCTTTCTTGACATCAGCCCCTTGAACCAGGTGCCGGTGCTGATCTTGCCGGACGGACGCTCGATGACCGAATCCGCGGCGATCTGCATCCTGCTGGCCGAGCGCCACCCGGAAGCAGGACTGGCGCCCGCGGCAAGTTCGCCTGACCGTGCGGATTTCCTGCGCTGGATGGTTTTCATGTCGTCGGTCATCTATCCAGCCAACCTGCGGTTCTTCTACGCACATCGCTACACGGCCGACGCCGGCGGCGTGGACGCCCTCAAACAGGCGGCGGTCTCGGAAATGGATCGCAGCTTCGCCATTCTCGATGCCGCTCTCGACGGCCGCGACTGGCTGGCCGGCGACCAACTCTCGCTGGCCGACATCTATCTCGTCATGTTGGTGGCCTGGCATCCGGAGGTCGCGAAGGTTCCAACCGCTTGGCCGAACATCGAACGCCTGTGGGCCAATTTGCGGGAACATCGGGTGATGAAGAGGCTGAATGCTTCCCACGACATGTGGCCGGCCTGAGCACTCCGCCTTGTCTCAGTCTTTTTCCGCGCGGCCGAGCGCGGCCCGTCGTTCCTGCAGGAACCGGCGCACGGCTGGATCGCGTTCGAGGCCGATAGCCCGGTCATAGGCCTCGCTCGCCTGCGGAACTTTGCCGACCCTGGCCAGCAGGCCCGCGCGGGCGGCCCAGTAAGGTTGATAGTCATACAGCCGCTTATCGCCGCTGAGTTGATCAAGGGCGCCCAATCCTGCCGAGGCACCTTCGGCCTCGGCAATGGCCACCGCACGGTTGATCGAAACCACCGGCGAGCCGGCAATCACCGACAGCGCGTCATAGAGCTCCTTGATCGCGACCCAGTCGGTGCCGCCGGTCAGCCGTCTTGTCGCATGGGCGGACTGCACGGCGGCCTCAAGCTGGTAGCGGCCGACAACGCCCTTGGCCGCGGCGCGCCCAAGCAGCGTCTCCGCTTCATCGATCAGTGTATCGTCCCACAGTGCAAGATCCTGCTCGGCCAGCGGCACATAATCGCCCGCCGCATTGCGCCGCGCCGCGCGCCGCGCTTCGGCGAACAGCATCAGCGCCAAAAGCCCGAGCGCCTCCGGCTCGTCCGGCATCAGCGTGGCCATCAGACGGCCGAGCCAGATAGCTTCGGTCGCGAGGTTGCGGCGCCGCGTTTCGGTGCCGGCCGGGTCGGACCAGCCTTCGGCAAACGCCGCGTAGATTGCTTCCAGAACGGTGCCCAGCCGCTCGCCGAGTTCGGCCCGCTCCGGCACGCGGAACGGAATGCCTGTCTCGCGAATTCGTGTCTTGGCGCGCACCAGGCGCTGGCTCATCGTGGCTGGCGAGACAAGGAAAGCCGAGGCGATCGTCGCTGCGTCGAAGCCCAAGACCGTCTGCAGGATCAGCGGCGCGCGGACGCCGGCCTCGATCGCCGGATGGGCGCAGGCAAACATCAGCCGGAGCCGCTCGTCCGGCAGGTCTTCGTCGACCATGCGTGCCTCCATCTCCTCGGCGATCAGCCTAAGGTGGTCGCGGGCCGCCTCGCTTGTCAGTCGCCGTCTGACCGCGTCGACGCGGCGCTTGCGTGCCACCGCCAGCAGCCAGGCGTCCGGCTTGTCGGGCACGCCCGCCTGTGGCCAACGCTCGAGCGCCGCTGCAAAGGCATCTGCCAAGGCGTCCTCGGCAGCGGCCACGTCGCGTGTGCGCGCGGCGAGATACGCGACCAGCTTGCCGTAGCTTTGCCGGGCGGCCGCTTCCGCCGCCGCCCGCGCGATCTCCGGACGACTGTCCATCACACGGTCACTTCTGGGATGGGTACTCGGTCATTTCCCAGATCGGCCGCACCTCGATCGTGCCGGTGCTGGCACCCGGGCAGCGAGCCGCCCAGGCAATTGCTGCGTCGGCGTCCTCAGCCTCGATCATGTAGAAGCCGGCGAGCTGCTCCTTGGTGTCGGCATAGGGACCGTCGAGCACATTGGTCTTGCCGTTGGCCATCCGCACCGTGGTGGCGGTCTGGGTCGGCTTCAACCGGTCGCCGGCCAGCCACGCTCCGGATTTCTTCAACGCCTCGGTATAGGCTCCATAGGCTGCGCTGATTTCGTAGGTCTTCTCCGTCGGCGCGGCCGCCATCGCGGCTTCGTTCGCATAGATCAAAAGCATGTATCGCATGGTCTTCTCCCGTTTTTCTCGAAGGCCGCTCCGTTGCGGGCCGAACGTATGTCGCGCGGCCTCGCCCGATTTCGACAGGCGCTGCAAAAATCTTTCGGCTGCCATGGCATTTCACGCAAGCTCAACCGTTCGTCTAATGGCGACAATTGCGGGTTGGCATTTCCCGTCCGCTCTCTAAACTCGTCCCGGATCGCGCTGACGAGGAGAGTGCGGCAGATACTTCAGGGAGGAAACGGAATGCTCAATTTCAGGACGAAGTTCGTTGCCGCCGGCGCGATAGCGCTGTCGCTTGGCCTTGGCGCGGCATCGGTCAAGGCACAGGAATTCATCAACGTGCTGACCGGCGGCACGTCGGGCGTCTACTATCCGCTCGGCGTGGCGCTGTCGGAAATCTACGGCAAGGGCATCGAAGGCGCGCGCACCCAGGTGCAGGCGACGAAAGCGTCGGTCGAAAACCTCAACCTGCTGCAGCAGGGCAAGGGCGAGATCGCCTTTGCACTCGGCGATTCCGTCAAGCTGGCCGCCGAAGGCAATACCGAAGCAGGCTTCCCAGGCAAGCTCGACAAGCTGCGCGGCATTGCAGCCATCTATCCTAATTATATCCAGATCGTCGCCAGCAAGGAATCCGGCATCAAGACGCTCGCCGATCTCAAGGGCAAGAGCCTTTCGGTCGGCGCGCCGGCCTCAGGCACCGAGCTCAACGCCCGCACCATTTTCGCCGCTGCCGGGCTGAAATACGAAGACCTCGGGCGGATCGAATATCTGCCCTTTGCCGAATCCGTAGAGTTGATCAAGAACCGCCAGCTCGACGCCACGCTGCAGTCGGCGGGCCTTGGGGTCGCATCGATCCGTGACCTCGCCACCTCGGTGCCGGTAAACATCGTTGCCGTGCCGGCGGAGGACGTCGCCAAGATCGGCTCGCCCTATCTTTCTGTGGTCATCCCCAGGGGCACCTATGAGGGCCAGACCGAGGATGTCGCGACCGCCGCCGTCGGCAATTTCCTGATCACCAGCGCCGATGTCCCTGACGAGACCGCCTACCAGATGACCAAATTGCTGTTCGAGCATCTCGACCAGCTCACCGCTGCCCACGCCGCCGCCAAGGCGATCGACCCCGCCAAGGCGCTCGACGGCATGCCGGTGCCGCTGCATCCAGGCGCCGAGAGGTATTACAAGGAAAAGGGATTGGTGAAGTAAGGAGCCTCGCCTCGCTCCGCACCCTCCCTCGAGGAGGGGAGCGCCCCGCCAGGAACCCCGCTAATGACCGCAACCCCGACCGTTCTTTCCCCCACAGCGGAAGCTCCTGTCGAAGGATTACCGCCGGGCTTCGGCGAAGGCATCACCGGCAAGGCGGCTTTTCTCATCGCCATCGCCTTCTCCATCTTCCAGATCTACATCGCCGCCTATGGCAGCCTGCCGAGCCAGGTCGTACGCGCCATGCATGTCGGCTTCCTACTGCTGCTCGGCTTCGCCCTAATCGCCAATCTGCGCGCCAAAAGCGTCCCGGCGAAAGCAGTGTTCTGGACGCTCGGCGTGCTTGGCTTCGCCACCGGTCTGTACAATTGGGTGTTCTATGCCGACCTCATCCGCCGCTCCGGCTTTCTCACCACGCCTGACCTGATCGTCGGCGCGGTGCTGGTCGTGCTGGTCTTCGAGGCGGCGCGGCGATTGATGGGGCTGCCGCTCGCCGTCATTGCCTTCATCTTTCTCGCCTACGCATTTGCCGGCAATCATCTGCCGCCGCCTTTCATCCATCGCGGCTATGATTTCGCCCAGCTCGTCGACACCTTCGCCTACGGCACCGAAGGCATCTACGGCACGCCGATCTATGTTTCGGCCGCCTACATCTTCATCTTCGTCGTCTTCGCCGCCTTTCTTGAACGCGCCGGCATGATCGCGCTGTTCAACGATTTTGCGCTTGGCCTGGTCGGCTCATGGCGCGGCGGCCCGGCGCAGGTCTGTGTGCTGTCCTCGGCGCTGATGGGCACCATTTCCGGCTCCGGCGTCGCCAATGTGGTGGCCAGCGGCCAGTTCACCATCCCGCTGATGAAGCGCTTCGGTTTCCGCTCGGCTTTCGCCGGCGCCGTCGAGGCGACCTCGTCGATGGGCGGCCAGATCATGCCGCCGGTGATGGGAGCGGTTGCCTTCATCATGGCCGAGACCCTGAACATCCCCTATGCCGCGGTGGTCAAGGCGGCGATCATCCCGGCGCTGCTCTATTTCGGCGCCTGTTTCTGGCAGGTGCACCTGGAGGCAGGCAAGGCCGGCCTGCACGGCATGGCCAAGGCCGACCTGCCCAATCCGTGGGATGCGGTGAGACAGCACTGGCCGCTGGTACTGCCGCTCGCAGCACTGATCTACCTGCTGTTTGCCGGCTACACACCGGTGTTCGCCGGCACCATGGGCCTCGCGTTGACCATCGTGCTCATCCTCGGCACGCCGCTTGCTGCATCGATCGGGCCGCTCGCCTTCCGCATCGTCTTCTGGCTGGCGCTCGGGCTTGCCGCGGCTTCCTTCATGAAATTCGGCGTCGACATCCTCAGCCTGGTCATCGCCGTGCTGGTCGTCGCCTGCCTCACGTTCAAGGGCGGGCGCGAGACGCTGCGCATATGCATCGATTCCCTTGCGGAGGGAGCAAAGAACGCGCTGCCGGTCGGCATTGCCTGCGCCATCGTCGGCATCGTCATCGGCACGTTGACGCTTACCGGCATCGCCTCGACCTTCATCGGCTGGATCATCTCGATCGGCGAGAACAATCTGTTCCTGTCGCTGCTTTTGACCATGCTCACCTGCCTGGTGCTCGGCATGGGCATACCGACCATTCCCAATTACATCATCACTTCGTCGCTGGCCGGGCCGGCGCTGCTGTCGCTCGGCGTGCCGTTGGTGGTCAGCCATATGTTCGTCTTCTATTTCGGCATCATGGCCGATCTCACCCCGCCTGTGGCGCTGGCCGCCTTCGCCGCCGCACCCATGGCCAAGGAAAGCGGTCTCAAGATCGGCATCCAGGCCACCAAGCTTGCCATTGCCGGCTTCGTAGTGCCGTTCATGGCGGTCTATACCCCGGCGCTGATGCTGCAGGACCCCGGCCCGATCGCCGCCCAGTTCGGCTATCCCGTCGAGGTCGCCTATATCCTCATCAAAGCCTGCATGGGCATAGTCCTGTGGGGCGCCGCTGCCGTCGGATTTCTGGCCCGGCGCATGGCCTGGTGGGAACGCCTCATCGCCTTCGCCGCCGGCGTGCTGCTGGTTGCGGCGCTGCCGCTTACCGACGAGGCGGGCTGGGCGCTGTCCCTTGCCTGGATCGGCTGGCACTGCTGGCGCGCGCGGCAGGCTTCGCTGGCCAACTCGGCATGAGCCTCTGCATCGTCGCGGCCGGCAAGACGGTGGCGCTCGCGGTCGCTGCCTTCACGCTCTCCTGGGTGCATTCGGTGGAGAAGACCCAGTGGCAGGAAGACTGGAAGGTGCTGCCGTCCGGCCTGCAGCTGGTCGAGGCCCGCATCAAGGGATCGGGCGCCGGGATGGAGCCGCCGCAAGGCTCGGTGCTGAGAAACAGCTGGTGGGTCTATGCGCCCAAGGTCGGGCCACAGCGGCGCCTCGTGCTCGCCGCGTCGGGCGCTACGGGTCAGGGTTGGACGCTGTGCACGGCGCAGGACTGCCGCGAACTGGCTAAGCTGGCAGGCGACACGATCTCGCTGGAGCCGTGCGGGCCGGAGGGCTCCAGCCAGCCGCGGTAGCAGGCGATCATGCCGGCAAGTGGATGCGAGATCTCGACGTGGAAGCGGAAGCGGCCATCCTCCACCGTTTCGTAGGAAGTCGAGCGTGGACCGAGCCACATCGGCAGCGGCAGGCCAAAAAAGCTCCAGCGGCGCAAGACCAGCGCCAGCCGGCCGTCCTCGGCAACCAGCGCCATCGCGAAGGTCAGCGGGCCGAAGCGTTCGCACAGCAGGCGCTGCGATCGACCCCGGCCTGCGAACTGTAGGCTCGAAAAACTGTGCTTGCCGAATGTCCGCGTCCAGGTCTCGCCGTCCTTCTCGGTGTCGAAGCGGACATGAACCGGGATGTCCTCGCTTGCCCCGGGGAAGCCGACCATCCGGGCCATTAGCCAGCCAAGAACATTGCGCCCGCGTTCGACGCGCGCGCGGCCTGCCGCCATTGTTGTGCAATCGTGCATGGCGCGGATTTCCCGGGGCAGGCCATGCCAGGCGTCGCCGAGCAAGACGGCATAAAGCGACTTGTCCCTGTCAGCGGGCTCATTCCTGAACCCGGTGTAGATTGTCTTGCCGGCGAACAGCGCTTCATAATCCCGGAGCTCCAAATCGCGCACCGCCGCCCGTGCGCCCGGCGCGGGCTGATGTCCGGCCAGCGCTTTGCGGACCAGCGCTTCGACCGCCATCGACGGGATCAGCGGCCCATCATTGCCCTCGGCCAAGAGATGCCACGAGCGCTTGACGATGGCGCCCGCCCGGTCAGATCCCTCCACCTCGACGAACATGCCGCCGCGATGCTCGCCCCGCGCAGCCGGTTCGTTGCCTGATGCATCAGCGGCGCCAGCGGCAAAAGCGAACCGGTCAATCCGGCTCGCACCAGCCAGGCGAGGCAGATCAGGGCGCGGTGCAGCAACTCGGGTACCGGCCCGGCTCCCATCCAGATGGTCCTCGCCTCCGGCCAAAGCTCGGCCAAGGCGCGCAGGTCGGGAACGTCGACAAGCGAAAACAGCGTGTATCGAAGCGGCAGCCGGCCCGGCGGCGCGATGGTGTAGCGCAGTTGTTCGGTGAACGGACGGCCTTGTTCCGGACGGCCATTGCGAACAAGCCGCACCGGCTGACCGGCATAACCGGCGATAGCGTGAATGACGTTTCCGCCGACACCGGCAAAGGGCGACGGCGCGATGCCGCCGCGAATGCCGTCGACCCGCGTCAGGTCCGACGACAGGCGGCGCACAACCGCGGCCGTCAGCACCGGAAAGCTCGAGACGCCGGACAGCACGAAAACCCCTGCATTTCGCGCCGCCTCGTCGAACGCAGAGACGCCGGCGACGAAATCCGAGCCGTCGGCTAGATCGAGATAGTTGATGCGCCGGGCGATGCAGGCCTCGATCAGGCGATAGCGTCCCTCGCCATAGGCCTGGAACGGGCCGCTCGCGTCGACTACAATATCAGGCTCAAATGCAGCGAGTTGCGCGGCGAGATCGCCGTCACGGTCGAACAGGGCCGGCTGCAGCCGGGCTGCTGTCGGCGCGCGCCTGTTGCAATAAGCGTCAGCCTTGGCAAGCGAGCGCCCGGCGACGAAGAGGATCAGACGCGGTTCGCCCTCCAAAAGCTCGACGGTGCGACCGCCAAAGGTGCCATAGCCGCCGACGACAAGAACCTTCATCCGCAGTTCCCCCAAAATGCCCCGCGCCGCTCCCGGCCACGGCGGTGAGCCTAGCCGATCAACCTTGCCCTCACCTCGGCGGAAGGGATTTCACAATTGTCCTTCTTGCCGAACAGAGCGTAGCGGTTCTTTGCGATGCGGTCGTAGAGCCAGTCGCGAAGCGGGCGCGGCAACAGCAGCAGGATCCGCGCTGCCCGCCACGGCCAGCCGAGTTCGGCCATGACGGCAACGAAACTGTCCAGGCGGGTGAAAGCGGCGCCATCGACGATGACGAGATTGGTCTCGTAGCGATCCGTTCGCAGCCCGGATTTCTTGAACAGCATCTCGCCGAAGGGCGACTGCGCGGTTGCGAAATGGAAGCGGCCCTTGCGGTCGAGCTTCACCACCATGCGCACAAAGCCCGAGCACAACACGCAAATACCGTCGAACACGATCAACGGGCGACGTGATTCGAATTCTGGCGGCTCAGGAGAATGGTTCGGCTTGACGATCACGTGACGCCCCGCAGCTGGTGTCAGGCGACACTAGACCTGCCGGCGGCTGGATCAAAGCCCGGACTGCTGAAGGCTTGGCATTGTCGCACGCCGTCTGTCGGTCAGCGCAGGGCGCTCGGCGCGATAGGTCGTTGACCGATTGTCGGCGTCGGGCCGGCATATCCGGCTGTCGTGACGGCTCTCCATGCTCATCATCAGTGCACGCTGATCCCAAGTGTGTTGCCACGGCGCGCGCAGGCGGGGCCTGGGCCGCGCATGTAATACCGCTCGGGCCGATAGGTCGGTGCGACGAATTCGCGGATGGCGGCAGCATAGCCGGCGATGTGATTCCAGAAGCTCATTTTACTCGGTCCCTGTCCCGTTTCGGATGTCCCTTCCGAATTGCGGGGATCATAGCGTCCAGGCGTGAATAGTCGGTGAACGCGATGTTAATCTCTGGTCGAAAATGCCTTCGTTCATGGCTGGAATGCGGCTGATTCGCGGTGTTTCCATGCAGTCCGTCGGCATTTCGCCCAGTGTGACTTTTGCATCACATATGTTTCGCCTGAATGTCGCTGAGGCGCGGTTTTGTTTCAGCTTTTTGCTGGACCGCGAAATTTCCGTGCACGCGGCCGGAAAACCAGGAACCCGCCCGTCAGCCGCACGTTGATTTCCCAGTGCCGGGACGAACCGGTTCCGCAGGCTGTGGTGCTCGGGTTGGGCCGCAGCCAAAAATCCGAAACTGCAAGAGCAATAGAAGGGCAAAGGCCATGGGCTTCTTTTCGAAGGATATCAAAACACTCGATGACCTGTTCGTGCACACGCTGCGCGACATCTATTACGCTGAAAAACAGATCGAGAAATCGCTGCCGAAGATGATCGACAAGGCGAGTGATCCGCAGCTGAAAGCCGGCTTTGAGAAACATCTCGCCCAGACCAAGGGTCATATCCAGCGTGTCGAGCAGGTGTTCGAACTGCACGGCGTGAAGGCCAAGCAGGTCGACTGCCCGGCCATCGACGGCATTCTCGAAGAGGCCGACGACATCAGCGGCGACATCGCCGACAAGGAAGTCCTCGACGCTGCGCTGATCGCCTCGGCCCAGGCGGTCGAGCATTATGAGATGACCCGTTACGGCACCTTGATTGCCTGGGCCAAGCAACTGGGCCGCAGCGACTGCGCCAATGTGCTGGCCAACAATCTCAAGGAGGAGCAGGCGACCGACCGCAAGCTTACCGAAATAGCGGAAAGCAAGATCAACCTGCAAGCCGCCGAGTAGGGCAGCGATAGAGAATTGAGTTCAAGGCAAGGCCGGGCCGAAAGCCCGGACTTGCCTTTTGCGCCGCCGGAACCGGAACGGGCTTTGGCCGTTCTCGGTTGAACGCCGTTCTCGGTTGAACCTTGTCGCGCAGGGAGTTTGTCATGGCGCCGCGCCCCGCCTGGAGAGGATATCTCAAGCTTTCGCTGGTCACTTGCGCCGTCGAACTGACCAATGTCGTGACCCAGGCGGAGAAAGTCTCGTTCCGCGTGCTCAACCGCAAGACCGGCAATACCGTCAAGCGCGTCTATGTCGATTCGGCAAACGGCAAGCCGCTCGATGAAGGGGACGAGATCAAGGGCTACGAGATCGGCGACGGCGACTTCGTCCAAATCGAGGAGGAGGAGATCGAAGCCGTGCAGATCGAATCCTCGCACACGATGAGCCTCGATGGTTTCATCGAAAAATCCTCGATCCAGCAGATCTATCTCGATACGCCCTATTATGTGACGCCTGCGGACGAGGTCTCGGAAGAGGCCTTCGCCGTCATCCGCGACGCCATGGCCGCCAGGAAGACGGCGGGGCTGGCCCGTATCGTGCTCTATCGCCGCGAACGTCCGGTGGTCATCGAGCCGTTGGGCAAGGGTCTGCTGCTGACGACCCTGCGCTATGGCGATACGGTTCGCAGGCCCGAGGTGGTGTTCGGCGACATCAAGCCGGTGAAGACCGACGCCGAAATGATCAGGCTGGCCGAACACATCGTCGATGAGAAACAGGCGAAGTTCGATCCTTCCGAATTCGAGGACAAATACGAAAACGCCCTGATCGAGCTGGTCCGCGCCAAGAAGGCCGGCAGGAAGGCACCGAAGACAAAGGCGGAACCACGGCCCTCCAACGTCGTCAATCTCTTCGATGCACTGAAGAAGAGCCTTTCGTCGGAAGCCGGTGGGCCGGCAAAGACCGGACGCCCGGCAAAGGGCGCCAAGTCCAAAGCCGCTCGGCGCAAATCTGCTTAGGATCAGACCATGGCCAGCCTCGAGCAGTATCACGCCAAGCGCAATTTCAAGAAGACCACCGAACCGGCCGGCAAGGTTTCGCGCGGCAAGAAAGCCGAGCCAGGTGGCATCTTCGTCATCCACAAGCATGCCGCCACCAGGCTCCACTACGACCTTCGTCTCGAGCATGGCGGCGTGCTGTGGAGCTGGGCAGTGACGCGGGGCCCGAGCCTCGACCCGCACGAAAAGCGGCTCGCCGTGCATGTCGAGGACCACCCGATCGACTATGCGCCGTTTGAAGGCACTATCCCGAAGGACCAATATGGCGGCGGCTCGGTCATTGTCTGGGACGAGGGAACTTGGGTTCCCGATGGCGACCCGGCAAAGGCGATGAAGAAAGGCCATATCAGTTTCGAACTGCATGGCCACAAATTGCACGGCGCCTGGCATCTGGTACGGCTGAAGCCGCGTCCGGGCGAACGGCGCGACAACTGGTTGCTGATCAAATCCGACGATGCCGCCGCGCGTCCGGGCGAGGACATTTTGCAGGAGGCGCCGCAATCGGTGAAATCCGGCCTGACCATCGAGGAGGTCGGCGAAGGCAAGACCGCCGACGGCAAGAAGCCAAGCGTCTGGCAGTCCGACAGGCCGGCCGCCAGCAAAGCGAAGGCCGTCGCCGCAAGGCGGCTCGAATTCATCGAACCGGCGCTCGCAACGCTGGAGCGGGACGCCCCGCCCGGCAAGGACTGGCTGCATGAGGTGAAGTTCGACGGCTATCGCATGCAGGCGCAGCTTGCCGGCACCGAGGTTCGGCTTTTGACACGCGCCGGCCTCGACTGGACCGACAAATTCGGTGGCGCAATTGTCGCGGCACTTGGCGGCCTGAAATGCACCGATGCTATCATCGACGGCGAAATCGTCGTGCTGGCGGATAATGGCGTGTCGTCATTCTCGCTGCTGCAGCAAGATCTGTCGGCGGGCCGCACGGATCGTTTCATCTACTACGTTTTCGACCTGCTGCGTCTTAACGGTGAGGATATCCGTTCCGAACCGCTGGTCGAGCGCAAGGAAAGGCTGCGCACTTTGCTCGCCGGACAAGCCGAGGATCAGGCCGTGCGCTTCAGCGACCACTTTGCCGAACCCGGCAAGATCATGCTGGAGCATGCTTGCCGGCTGGGGCTCGAAGGCGTCGTCTCCAAGCGCGCCGACGCGCCCTACCGCAGCGGCCGTGTCCCGTCCTGGGTGAAGTCGAAATGTACGGCGCGCCAGGAATTCGTCATCGGCGGCTACATGCCGTCGGACAAGACCGGGCGGGGCCTGCGCTCGCTGCTGGTCGGCTATCATGAGGGCGGCAAGCTGCGCTATGCCGGCCGTGTCGGCACCGGCTTCACGGCCAAAAGCACCAACGAGCTGAAGAAGAGGCTTGATGCGCTGAAGACGACAACCTCGCCCTTCGACAGGGCGGTGCCAAGGGGCAAGGGGCTGGTCTGGGTCAAGCCCGAACTTGTCGGCGAAGTGGAGTTTCGCAGTTGGACGTCGGACCGTATAATACGCCACGCGTCGTTCCAGGGATTGCGCGAGGACAAGCCGGCGGAGGAAGTCGTGCAGGAGAAACCGAAAGCACGCTCAGCCCCGGCAGAGTCGAAGCCAAAGCCCGCCAAACCCGTGGCCACGGCGAAAACCTCGGTTACGCTGTCCCGCCCCGACAAGCTTCTGTGGCCCGAGGAGAACGTATCGAAGCAGGATCTGGTCGATCACTACGCGCTGGTCTGGCCGCGCATGAAGCAATTCGTCATCAACCGGCCGCTCAGCCTCGTGCGGGCGCCGGACGGTGTTGGCGGCCAACGGTTCTTCCAGAAGCATGCCTCGGCCGGCATGCACGACAAGATCGCCGTGATGAAGGATCCCACCGACGGCGAGGAGATATTGTTCATCCGCGATTTCGACGGTGTCGTGGCCCTCGTTCAACTTGGCGTCGTCGAGATCCACATCTGGGGCTCGACCACGGACGAGCTGGAAAAACCAGACCAGATCATCTTCGATCTCGATCCCGACGAGGGTGTCGACGTGAAGGCGGTGCTTGCCGCGGCGCTCGATATCCGCAGCCGGCTCGACGAACTGTCCCTGCCTAATTTCGTCAAGACCTCGGGCGGCAAGGGCTATCATGTCCTCGTCCCGCTGAAGCCGTCGGCGGACTGGGACGAGGTCAAAGGCTTCGCCCATGAGTTCGCCCGAGCGCTCGAGCAAGCCGCACCCGACCGCTACACGGCGACGCTGTCGAAGAAGGCGCGCACCGGCAGGATATTCGTCGATTATCTGCGCAATGGCCGTGGCGCGACCACGGTCGCGCCCTATTCGTCGCGCGCCAAAAAAGGTGCCACTGTATCAATGCCGGTGACCTGGGCGGAAATCGAGGCCGGATTGCCGCCGAACGCCTTTCCGATCGGCGACAAGACGACGCTGAAGCGGCTTGGGCAAGCCGATCCCTGGGAGGATTTTTTCAAGCAGGCCAAGCCGCTCAAGCGCGGCTAGAGCAATTCCAGGAAAAGTGTGTGGAACGATTTTCCGTCCGGAATTGCGTCAAAACAACAAAGATAGAGCGGTTCGGCGTTTCCGTGGAGACGACGGGCCGTTCTGGTGCGTCGAAGCGAGCCGTCAGGCGAGAAACGTCTTCTCGAATGCCTGCTTGCCTGTCGGCGAGAAGATCACCGCACGGCTGTCCTTCTCGCGCCGCGCCCATTTCTCGGTGAGGATCTTATCGAGAATGGCGGCGCCCAGCGTGCCGGCGAGGTGCGAACGCCGCACGCTCCAGTCGAGGCAGGCCCGGCACACCGGTCGCCGCGCCTTGCCCTCGACATCGATGCCGATCGCGGCGAAATGCGAGGCGGCCGACGGCCCAAGCCGGATCTCCTCATCATTGCGCAGGAGCACTTGTCGGGCGACGAGACGGTCCAGCATCGCCACCGCCTGGTCGCCGGCTAGGTGGTCGTAGCAGACCCGCGCCACGCGCATGGCGGCGTCGCGTGGGCCAGGCCGCACTCGTTGCGGCCCGACCGCGGCGGCAACACCGGTGATCGCCTCGATCATGCCTGCTACCTGCGGGCCGGCGAGGCCGTAGTAGCGATGCCGTCCCTGGCTTGCCAGCGTCAGCAGCCCGCCTTCCATCAGCTTCGACAGATGGGAGCTCGCTGTCGGAAGCGACACGCCGGCCTCGAGTGCCAGTTCACTCGCCGTCAGTGCCGTGCCGCCCATCAGTGCGGACAGCATGTTTGCCCGCGCCGGATCGCCCACCAGGCTGGCAATGCGGGCTATGTCAGGTCCTTCGCGCATGGTTCGTTCCTCATCGAAGCATCCTCGTCAGACAAGCATTAATCTCCATGCAAATCAAGGAGACGACAATGCCTGCAAGGACCATTCTCGGCGCCGCGCCTGCTCGCCGGCCGTTCCCGTTCATTGTCTTGCGCCGCTTGCGGCTGCGGCTCCTGAAGCGGTGGTACGACCGTCATTTGCAGCGTCTCGACCTCGCCGAGATCGACGATCATCTGCTGCGTGACCTTGGCCTGACACTCGAAGACGTCCGCCGCGAATGCGCGAAATCCTTCTGGCAAACCTGACCGTCCAGCGAATTTGCCTGGCATATCGATCTTCGAAACGTTTCGACCCGGCTCGAACTGTGACCGCCAGAAAACATCCACTGCCAAGGAGGCGAAAATGACCATCACCTGCTTCATCCGCTACGAGATCGATCCGTTCGGCAAGGCGGCGTTCGAGGAATATGCACGCAATTGGGGGCAGGCGATCCCGCGCTGCGGCGCCGATCTGATCGGCTATTTCGCGCCGCACGAAGGCTCGGCCACTACGGCTTATGCCGCCTACAACATCGACAGTCTTGCGGCCTACGAAGCCTACCGCGCCCGGCTCGCCGCTGATCCCGCCGGCAAGGCGAATTACGAGTTCGCCCGGCGGGAAAAATTTATCCTGAAGGAGGACCGCGTCTTCCTCAAGCTGGCCTCCGGGCCACATGCTTCTTTGGTGAAGCCATGATCGCCGTCATCTTCGAGGTCGAGCCGGCGGCGGGCATGCGCGATGCCTATCTCGGCATCGCCGCCGATCTGCGCCCACTGCTCGCCGGCATCGACGGTTTCCTGTCGATCGAGCGCTTCCAAAGCCTTGCCGATCCGAACCGCATCCTGTCGCTATCCTTCTGGCGCGACGAGGATGCGGTGAAGGCCTGGCGCAACACGCAGGAACATCGGCAGGCGCAGAGGGCTGGGCGCGGCGGCATCTTTGCCGGCTACCGTTTACGCATCGCCCATGTCATGCGCGACTACGGCCTGACCGAACGCGCCGAGGCGCCAGCAGACAGCCGGGCGGTGAATGGGTAGCAACTGCTATGCATTCCCGATCAGCACCCCTGCCGCAAACACCAGCGCGCCGCCCAGCACCACCTGGAAGGCGGCGCGCCAGAATGGCGTCTGCATGTAGCGGTTCTGTACGAAGGCGATCGTCCAAAGTTCGAAGAACACCACGACCGCGGCGACGACCGTCGCCGTCCAGAAAAGCGGGATGAGATAGGGCAGCGCGTGCCCGAGCCCGCCCAGCGTCGTCATGACGCCGACGGTCAGCCCGCGTTTTACCGGCGAGCCGCGGCCGGATAGCTTGCCGTCGTCGGAGGCCACTTCGGTGAATCCCATCGAGATACCGGCGCCGATCGAGGCGGCAAGCCCGACCAGAAAGGTCTGGAACGTGTCGTGTGTGGCAAAGGCCGCGGCAAAGATCGGCGCCAGCGTCGACACCGAGCCATCCATCAGCCCGGCCAGCCCGGGCTGCACGTAGGTCAGGATGAACTGACGTTGCTCGGCTGCCGCCTCTTCGTCCTTGACCGCGCCCGATATATGCTTTTGTTCCAGCCGCTGCGCCAGTGTCTCGTGGCCCTGTTCGGCCACCGCCAGATCGTCGAGCAACTTTCTCGTCGAGGCATCGCCTGTGCGTTTGGCCGCCTCGATATAGAACAGGTAGGCCTGCCGCTCCATGGCCTCGGCTTGGCTGCGCACATGATCGATACCGAGCGGCCTCACCAGCCAGTCCGGCTTGCGCTCGTAATAACCCTTCACATGTTCGCGCCGGATTAGCGGTATGCGCTCGCCGAAACGCTTGCGGTAAAGCTCGATCAGCGCGTCGCGATGGCCGTCCTCTTCCTCCGCCATTTCCTCGAACACTTTGGCCGATTGCGGAAAGCTTTCCGCCAGCCCGTCGGCATAGGCGCGATAGATGCGCCCGTCATCCTCCTCGGAGGAGATTGCGAGCGCCAGGATCTCCTGCTCCGAGAGAGATTCAAACGGACGGCGGCCGAAGCCGAAAACGCGAGAAAGCATGAGAAATTCACCCCAGTTTAGAATAGTTCTAAACTAGAGCTTCGCACATCCTCGGTCAATCGCGCCCGCTCCACTCATCTGCTCAAAAGTATCAACGTCGAAACCGAACGAGGCATCGTTTGCTATCGGCAAACGTTCACCTATATAATCGAATCTGAACCAAGAGAAAGGAACCCGCAGATGCCGGAACAACAGCAGCCGTTTGACCCCAAGCCGGTTCTCGACCTGATCGCTAACATCGAGGCGGACTTGCAGCGCCTGAAAGGGCTGGTCGAGCAGCAGGTCGAAAAATTCGATCCCGCCAATCCGCACAACAAGGCTCCCGACGGCAAGTTGACCGAGGAGGGCGTCGAGTGCTGCTATCGCCTGTTCGACGAGGGTAAGTCGCGCTATTCGGTTGCTCAGCAGATGAAGATCTCCTTCGCTGCTGCCACCCATCGCTTCAACACCTGGCGCAAGATGGGCGGCCCCAAACGGCAAAAGACGCTGTTGGGATGAGGAGCGGCCGGCAATGCCGGGTCAGGCAACGATTTGTCGATTGAAGCGACGAATGCATAGCGGAGGGTGGAGGCGGCGGTGGTTGACAGTCACGCCCCACCCCTGCCTCCAAGTCGAATTGTAACGGTCACATTTTTTCATTGGTGCGCGGCCTCCCTTTCCGTGCACCATAGGCGGTCTTATTTCTTGCAGGACCCCAGCCATGACCATCCCTCCCGGCGTCGCCGATATTCACAGCGCAGCAGCGCGATTGTCCGGACTGATCGTCGAAACGCCGCTGATCGAATCGCCGGAGTTGAATAAGCGCTTCGGCGCCAGGATCCTGTTCAAGCCGGAGACGTTGCAGCGCACCGGCTCGTTCAAGTTCCGCGGTGCATATAACAAGCTCTCCTCGCTCTCGGCGAAAGAACGCGCCCGCGGCGTCGTCGCCTTCTCGTCGGGTAATCACGCGCAAGGCGTTGCCGCCGCAGCGGCGATGTTCGGCGTCAAGGCCGTCATCGCCATGCCCGCCGATGCGCCGGCGATGAAAGTCGGCAATGTCAGGAAGATGGGCGCCGAAGTGATCACCTTCGACCGGGTCCGCGACGATCGCACTGCCGTTGTCCGTTCTTACGTGGAAAAGGGCATGGTCCTGGTGCCGCCCTACGACGATCCGGCCATCATCGCCGGCCAGGGCACGATCGGCCTCGAATTGATGCGCCAAGCAAAAGCGCTTGGCGTCAGCCTCGATGCGGTAGTGGTTCCCTGCGGCGGCGGCGGGTTGAGCAGCGGCATTTCGATCGCGGTCAAGGACGCCTCGCCGGACACCGCCGTCTGGGCCGTGGAACCCGAGCATTTCGACGACACACGCCGCTCGCTGATCAAAGGCGCCAGGGTGTCGAACGCGCCCGGCCAGACCTCGATCTGCGATGCCCTTCTCGTCGCCGAGCCGGGCGCCATCACTTTCGAGATCAACCGTAAGAACCTTGCCGGCGCCATCGCCGTTTCCGACCGGGCGGTGGCCCAGGCGATGCGCGACGCGATGGCTTGCCTGAAGCTGGTGGTCGAACCTGGCGGCTGCGTCGGCTTGGCCGCGCTGTCGTCAGGCGAGATCGACCTTACCGGGAAATGCGTGGCCGTGGTGCTGTCCGGCGGCAATGTCGATTTCAGCACCTATGCCGAGATCATTGCTGCCAGCTAAGATAGCAACCAGTTGCAGGTCATGCGCAGGTTCGAGGCGCTCGAGCCTCCGTTGCGTCCGGTCGAACCGGTCCCATTCAAGGACTGAGATCAATGAAACTGTTCTTCAGCCGCAATCCCAATCCTCGCCTCGCGGTCGCCGTGGCACGTTATCTCAATGCCAAGGTCGAGTTTGAATTCGCCTCCCCCTTCGCTCCGGGGCAGGCCGAGCGCTTTCGGCCGCTCAATCCAAATCTTTCATTGCCCATCCTTGTGGACTTGGGAAAAAGCCTCTGGGAGGCCGATGCCATAGCCTGCCGGCTTTCACGCGACACGCATTCGCATTTTTGGCGCACCGGCGACGACGAGCCGGAGATGATCCGATGGCTGAGTTGGGGCAAAGAGAACTTCGCAAGAGCCTGCGATGTCGTTCATTTCGAACGCGGGACCAAACAGCGCTATGGGCTCGGCCCGATCGATCAGGCACGAGTTGAGGAGGGCCTGAGGGACTTCAGTACCGCCGCTGCAATACTTGATGCTGAGCTTTCCCAGCGAGAATGGCTGGTCGGAAATTCGGTTTCCTACGCCGACTTTCGAATGGCGACGTTTCTGCCCTTCAACGACGTCGCCCGATTGCCTCTCGACGATTATCCCTCGGTCGGCCGCTGGTATCGGCAGCTTGAAGAAATCGATGCCTGGCGCGATCCCTTCGAAGGGCTCAATGCACCTGAATTGACACCGGTCCCGGGCCAGGCCAAGGCCGTGTGATTCTCGATCATTTGCGCAAGCTGATTGCGTCGACCCTAATCCAGCGTCCGGCGGAACCGCACCAGCGCAACGCCGGCGAACAGCGCCACGAACACCACCAGCCAGCCGATCTCCGTTGCCACCGCCGGCAGCTCGGCGCCCTTCAGCATCACCGCGCGGATAATGCGCAGGAAATGCGTCAGCGGCAGCACTTCGCCGAAAACCTGCGCCCAGTCCGGCATGCCGCGATAGGGGAACATGAAGCCGGACAGCATGATCGACGGCAGGAAGAAGAAGAAGGTGAGCTGCAGGGCCTGCATCTGCGTGCGGGCGATCGTCGAAATCGTGTAGCCGAGCAGCACCAGCGCCAAGACGAAGATCAGAACCGCCGTCAACAGCAGCGACATAGATCCGGTGAAGGGTATGGCAAACAGAAGCTTCGAGGCCGCCAGCACCACCACCACCTGCACGGCGCCGACCGCCAGATAGGGCAGCACCTTGCCCAGCATGATCTCGAGCGGGCTGGACGGCATCGCCAGAAGGTTCTCCATCGTGCCGCGCTCGGTCTCGCGCGTCAGCGCGATCGAGGTCATCATCACCATCGTCATCTGCAGGATGACGCCGAGCAGACCGGGCACGATGTTGTACTGCGAGACGGCTTCCGGATTGTAGCGCCGGTGTACTACCACCTGGAGCTGGCCCCGGGCAGCTTCAGCCGCCGTCTCCTGCATGCCGCGTGCCCTGAGCAGCGCCTGGTTGGCGACGGTGCCGAGCGTCGAGATGGCGCCGCTGGCGACGGCCGGGTCGGTTGCATCCGCCTCGATCAGGATCTGCGGGCTGTCGCCGCGCTCGACCCGTCGGGCAAAATCGGCGGGAATGGTGACGACGAAGGCGACATCGCCGCGCGCCATCAGGAATTCGGCTTCGGCGGCACTTTGCGCAACATGGTCGAAGCGGTAATATCCGGTGGTCTGCAGCGCCGAAACCATGGCCCGCGTGTAAGGATCGCTGCTCATCGCCACCAGCGCCGCCGGCAGGCTCTTCGGATCGTTGTTGATGGCATAGCCGAACAGCACCAGCTGCATCAGCGGCACGCCGAGCATCATGGCGAAGGTGATGCGGTCGCGCCGCATCTGGATGAACTCCTTGATCAGCAGCGCGCCTAGCCTGGCGAAGGAAAAGATGCTGTTTATCCCGTTCTTCATCCCATGTTGTCCTTCGAACCGGACATGAACTGGATGAACACATCCTCCAGGCTGGTCTCGCCGGGCGATACCGTGACGCCCTTGTGCTCCTTCTCGACATCGGCAAGCGCTGCCTGAAGCGCCTTCCTGTCGGAACCGACGACATGCAGCGTCGCCCCGAACGGCGCCACCTGGTCGACGCCGTGGCGGCCATGAAGTGCGGCCGCGACCTGATCGAGCCGTGGCCCTTGCAGGACGAAGGTGGTCAGCCCGGCATTCCTCACCACGTCCTCGACCGTGCCAGTGGCCAGCATCTTGCCGTAGGAGATGTAGCTGATGCGGTGGCAGCGCTCGGCTTCGTCCATGTAATGGGTGGAGACCAGCAAGGTCAGGCCGCCGCTCGCCAGCCGGTGGATCTCGTCCCAGAATTCGCGTCTGGCCTTCGGATCGACGCCCGCCGTCGGCTCGTCGAGCAGCAGCAATTTCGGCTTGTGCATGATGCAGGCGGCCAGCGCCAGCCGCTGCTTCCAGCCGCCGGACAGCGTACCGGCCAGCTGGTTCTTGCGCGATGTCAGGCCGAGCTCCTCAAGCGTCTTAGCCACATGCCCGTCGAGCGGCTTCAGCCGGTAAAGCCGTGCCACGAATTCGAGATTCTCGCCGATCGTGAGGTCTTCGTAGAACGAGAATCTCTGTGTCATGTAGCCGACTTCGCGCTTGATCCGCAGGCTGTCGGTGCGAATGTCGAAGCCCAGAACCGTGCCTTCGCCCTCATCCGGCGTCAGCAAGCCGCACATGATGCGGATGGTCGTCGTCTTGCCTGAGCCGTTCGGCCCGAGGAAGCCGACGATCTCGCCCTCGGCCACCGTCATCGTCACATGGTCGACGACGGTCTTGTCACCGAAGCGCTTGACCAGGCCATGCACGTCGATGACGTTCATTTTCCGATGTCCGCCAGGTCGACGTCGACGATCTGCCCGGGCTGCAATGCGCTGGCGTCGCCCTCCGGCCGCGCTTCGACCAGATAGACCAGCTTTTGCCGGGTCTCGAGCGAGTAGATCACCGGCGGCGTGAATTCCGGATCCGGTGACACGTAGCTGACGCGAGCCTTCACGCCCGCTCCGCAACCGTCGCAATGGACATTGAGCAGCGTGCCGACATCGACCGAGGAGAACGCGCTTTCCGGCACATAGACGCTGAGCTTCACCGCGCCATCCGGCAGTATGGAGATGACCGGCGCGGTCGGCCCGGCCGTGTCGCCTGGATAGCGGATGACATCGTTGACCCGGCCGGGCGAGGGTGCCGTCAGCACGCGCTTCGACAGCCGCCATTGCGCTTGCTCCAGCGCCGACCGCGCCTGCCTGACCTGATTGTCGGCAGCCTTGATCGTCTCGGGCCGTGCCGGCAGCCCGCCGACGGCGAGATTGGCCTCCGCCTGGCCGACCTGCGCGTTGGCCGTCTCCAGCGTCGCGGAAGCCGTGTCGTAGTCGGCCTGCGTGCCGGTGCCGCGTTTGAACAGATCGCTGGCGCGGATGTAACGGCGTTTGGCGTCGGCGGCTTGCGCCTTGGCCATGTCGACCTGCGCCTTGAGCACCGCAATCTCTTCCGGCCGCTTGCCGACCTGCAGGTCGGCAAGTTGCGCCTGGGCCTGCGCAAGGGCCGCCTCGGCTTGTGCGATGGCGATCTTGGCGTCGGCGTTTTCCAACGTCACCACCGGCGTGCCGGGCGCGACGTGGTCGCCGCGCTTGACCGCAATCGTCTCGACCTGCGCCACCTCGATCGGCGCGAGCAGGACGTAGTCGCCCTCGACGTAGCCGACGGCGAGCGGTGCTGCCGGCGCGCAGGCGCTGAAAAGCTGGGCGGCAAGCGGCAAAGAACAGAGCAGGCTCATGATCCACGATCCTTCCGGACAGCCAAATCGCGCCGAGCTAAAATCGCGCTGAGATTGTCGGTTATTGTTGCCGCGATCTTGCCGGCCTCATCATCGCCGATCTTGCGCCAGCCCATCCGGCGCATAACGGCCTCGCGGCCGATGCGGAAATAGACGACCTGGCCGATCAGCGTGAATACGGTGAGTTTTGTGCGCTCGCTCTCGGCCGGCTCGCCCGTCGCCTGTTCCCAGATGAGGCAGAGCCGGCGATGCGCCGGTTCGAACACGCCGTCATAGATACGGTCGAGGGCCGCGGTAGGATGCGACAGCTCGCGCAGGACGAACTGTACAATCTCGCCTGCTTCCGGCCTTGCCGCGATGAAGGCGACCATGCGCTCCAGTGCGACGGCTAAATGTGCCCGCGCGGCTTCGGTGTCCGCCAATGCCGCGACCGGCGCCTGCAGATTGCCGATCGCCTGGCCGGCAACGGTCTGGATGGTGTCGACGATGTAGTCGGCCGCCGCGTTGCGGAGCCCTTCCTTGCCGCCGAAATGATAGGCGATCGAGCCGATATTGGCCTTGGCCTCAGCCGCGATCTGGCGCGTCGACGTGCCGTCGAAACCCTGGCGTCCGAACAGCTTCAGCGCCGCGCGCACGAGTGCCGTCCGCGTCATGTCTGCGGCGGTCTTGGGCGCCTCATGAGGAAGGCTGCTGGCGCTGGGCGATTTGATCATCATCGACAATTTAATCAATCGAATGATTAAAGTCAACTGCGATCAAGCGGCTTGCCAACTCCGGCCGTGCGCGCTCTAGTGCGTGGCCATGGGCAAGGAAATCGAGCGTAAATTCCTGGTCTCAGGTGAGGAATGGCGGGCAATGGTCGAGGCGGACATTCATATCCGTCAATTCTACCTTGTCGCCGAACCCAGCCGTACGGTGCGTGTGCGCATCAGCAATGATGCCGCCGCCAAGCTGACGCTCAAGTTCGGCAGCCAGGCACGCCAGCGCGATGAATTCGAATATCCGGTGCCTTTGGCGGAGGCGCAGGAGATGCAGGCCTTTGCCATCGGACATGTCATCGAGAAGACACGCCATCATGTTAGACACCGCGGCTATCTCTACGAAGTCGATGTCTTCGGGGGGACGCTTGCGGGGTTGGTGATCGCCGAGCTCGAGACGCCGGAGGATGTACCGGACGAAATGCTGCCAGATTGGCTCGGCCGCGAAGTCACCGGCGAGCCGAGATTTTACAACGCGTCGCTCGCCCTTGGGGGGATTGCGGAGATCGTCGCATGAGCTTTCGTATCGATCCGCACATGTCGCTGACCGGCGAGGTCAGGCGCATCCTCGCCGAGGAGATCGGCAAGGCGCTTGTCCATCTGGACGCCGCGCGTGACAGGCCCGAACAGGGGCTGCACAACTGTCGCAAACGGCTGAAGAACGTCCGCGCCTTGCTGCGCCTTGTCCGTTCCGGAGACGAAACATTCTGCGAGACTGAGAATCAATGCTACCGCCAGGTGGCGGCCCTGCTTGCCGGCCCGCGCGAGGCGACCGCACTGGTGGAAACAATCGACCGGCTAGCGGCAAGCTTTCCCGAGCAAAGTGCCGGCGGTGGCCTCGATGCCGTTCGCGACCGGCTCGTCGCGCGCCTGCATGAACTGCATGGCGGAGCAGGCCTCGATACTGCGATAGGCGCGGCGATCGCCGCTTGCGAGGAAGGTGTCGGCCGGATTGACAAGCTCGCTCTGCCCGACCAGCCGGAGCAGGCTGCCGACGTGCTCGCCGAAGGCGCGCGCGCCACTTTGCGCCGCGCCAGGAAAGCGCTGGACAAGGCGGCTTCGCGCGGCGAAGCCGATGACTTTCACGACCTGCGCAAGGCGGCCAAGACGCATGGCATGCACCTGTCGCTGCTCGGCCGGCTGTGGCCGACGCCGATCAAGGCCCGGCGCAAGGCCGTCGATGAATTGGGCGAGCGGCTCGGCGAACTGCACGACGTGTTCGTCATGCGCGCGCTTCTCGATGCCGAGGACCAGCCGCTCGGTCCCCCTGAGGACACGCGGTTGCTTGCCAAGCTGCTGAAGCGCTCGGAAAAGAGCCTGAAAAAAACCTGCCTCGCCGAGGCGGGCGAGCTTTTCGGCGACAGTCCGAAGCGCTCGACAAGGAAGCTTGCCCGCAAGGTGCGCGACGACCTCACAGCGGTATCGCACGAAGACGCCGGCGCGCCTGGCGTGGGCTGATCATGGTGTAATTTGCCGCCCTGTGATAATCGCCGTCTGGAATGACCGAGCCCGGCGACACGCTTCTGGACCGACTTGGCCGCTGGCTTGCCGGCCGGCTGCAGGAGGAATCGTCCGGCTACGAGCCTTACACGCCGTCGGACGCTATTCGCGCAAGGAAATCCTGCCATCACTCGCTCTACACGCCGCGCGACTTCGACCTGTCGCCCTATTTCCGCATCGTCAAGCCGACCCTCGAATATGGTTTCGACTACCGGCAGATGATTTGAGACGACAACCCCAGGATTACCAACGCCGAAACAAGGGTTCAGAGTGGCGGCTAGGCCGGCAGCGGCCGTCGTGTCTTTGCGGCGGCCCGGCCGGGTGTCCGCGCGCCGGCGTCGCGCGGATGCGGTCCAATCGGCATGATCGCCGGGAATGGCGTCGCGCCGAAAGCGAAGGTCCATTTGTAGCCGATCAACCCGTCTTCCGGCGTCGTGTGCTGATCGTGATGCGCAAGCAATTTGGCGCGCTCGGCCAGTTCCTCCGCCTCCCGCCTGACCATTTCCGCCGTCTCGGGCCGCATCCGCCTGGAGAAGCTGACGAATGTCGCCTCGCGCTCCAGATGCGTGATGGCCCAGCCGATGAAGTTCTTGTTGGTCACCTCGAACAGTGGCCGCAATGGCCCGTCGAAATTCCACTGGATTGGCGTCTCGACCAGCAGCCTGGCCGACAGGCCGCGACCGAGCGCGACCAGCCCCAACTCCTCGAGGTCTCGCAGATAGAGGAACATCGAAGCCTCGCTCAACCCCTGTGAGCGCATGATACCTTCGGGCGTAAATTTTTCCGAAAGCATGACGAAGATGAACAGCAGTGCCGGCCGGCCGGCGAGCTTGCGCTCGATCTCCGGCGCGATGTGGTTGGCAGGTCCTGGTCCTCTGTTCATAGAGCCGAGCACGTTCTCCAACTCCACGCCGGCGGCAGCGCAGATCTCCATCAGCCGGTCGAGCTTGCAGTTGCGCTCGTGGAAGATGCGCTTCACAGTCGGCTCGGAAACGCCCATGCGCTCGGCAAGGACGCGGTAGGTTACGCCCTTGGCCTTCAGCGTCCGCTTCAGCGCGTCGAAGATCAGGCCGTTCATGGGATGCACCTCTTTTGCACGATTTGGTATCAACCTTCGGTACTAGTCCCGATAGATCTTCCCGGAAAGTATCGAAAGGCCTAGCTCTCCGCCAGTCCATTACAGGAGACTAGCCATGAAAAGCCTCTTCACACCGATACTTCTCGCCATCTTCGGCATCGCGACTGCGCCGGCAATTCAGGCCGCTGAACTCTGGCGCGCCAGCGGCCTCGAGCAACCTGAATCGGCGCTCTTCGACGCCGCCGGCCAGCGCGTTATCGTCTCGAACATCGTCGGCAATCCCGGCGAAGCCGACGGCAACGGCTATCTGTCGGTTCTGTCGATGGACGGCAAGCTGGTCACACAACACTGGACCGACGGCATGGACGCGCCCAAGGGCATGGCGATTGCCGGCGGCAAACTCTACGTCGCCGACATCACCCATGTGCGCGTCGTCGATCTCCAAAGCGGCAAGCTAGCGTCGACGATCGACGTGCCGAACGCTGTCTTTCTCAACGACATGACCGCTGATGCATCCGGCAAGGTCTACGTCACGGATATGCTTGCCGATACGATCTATCGCATCGACGGCGACCGGCCCGAACTGTTCATCAAGGATGCGGCGCTCGCTTCGCCGAATGGCATCTTCGCCGATGGCGGCCGGCTGATCGTCGCTTCGTGGGGCAAGGGCATCAAGCCCGACTTCAGCACCGCGGAGCCGGGCGGCCTGCTCTCGGTCGATCTCGCCACCAAGGCCGTTTCGCCTCTGGCTGGCGCGGAAAACTTTGCCAACCTCGATGGCGTCGTTGCCATCGGCGGCAGCATCTACGCCACTGCCTATATGACCGGCACGCTCTACCGCTACAAAGCCGGCGGTACGCCGCAAGTGGTTGCGACGTTCAAGCCGGGCAGCGCCGATATCGGCACAGATGGCAAGTCGACAATCTTCGTGCCGCTGATGAATGAGGGCGAGGTCTCAGCGTTGGGCCTCGACTAAGCCGGCAGTTGCCAGCTCAGGCGGCGGGCGCGGCTTTCTTCAGCTGCGCCCGCGCATCCGTGATCGATGCGGCATAAGTCACCAGCGGCCGCTTGACACCGTGGTTGATCAGCATGCGGCGTGTCTGCGGTGAAGCGCCTGAGATAATAAAGCGAACGCCGGCGCGCTTGGCCTTGTGGGCCGCGCCCTCGATGACATTGGCCGCCGTCGAATCGAAGAACGGCACCGCCGAACAGTCGAGGATGAAGTTCTTGCGCTGGTCGGCGATGCGGTCCAGCACCGTGCCGACGGTCGAGGCGGCGCCGAAGAAGAAGGCGCCCGATATCCGGTAGACGACGGTGTCGGCATCGCTCGCCTCGCTGGAATCATAAGCGCTGGCTCGGTCGGCGACGTCTTCCTGCACCAAGGATTGATGGTCCGCCTCCACCGCGATGCTCTTGGCCATGCGGTCGATGAACAGGATCGAGCCTAGCGCGAAGCCGACCACGATGCCTTCGGTCAGGTCGCGGAAGATGACGATCAGGAACGTCGCCATCAGTACCAGCGCATCGCCGCGCGAGGCGCGCAGCAAGGTGGCGAAGGCCTGTTTCTCGAACATGTTCCAGCACACCACCGCCAGCACGCCGGCAAGTGCTGCAAGCGGGATATAGCTGGCCAGCGGTGCCGCCAACAGCATCAGAGCAAGCAGGATGGCCGAGTGCATCATGCCTGAGACCGGTCCATGCGCGCCGGCCCGTACATTGGTCGCGGTGCGGGCAATGGTGCCAGTGGTACATATGCCGCCGAACAAGGCGGAGGCGATATTGGCGAAGCCTTGCGCCACCAACTCGCAATTGGAGCGATGCCGCCTTCCGGTCATGCCGTCGGCGACGACGGCCGACAGCAGCGATTCGATCGCCCCGAGCAGCGCAAAGGCGATAGCGTCCGGCAGCACGTCGATTATCCTGTCGAGGCTGAGCGGCGGGAAAGCCGGCCATTGCAGGCTGCGCGGGATGCCGCCGAAGCGCGTGCCGATCGTCTCGGCCGGCATGGCGAGCAATGCGACGACGAGGGATGCCAGTCCGATGGCAATCAGCATAGCCGGCCACTTCGGCCGAAACCGCCTCAACGTCGCAATGGTGATGATGGTCAGTGCCGCCACCGCGGTTGCGGCGAGGTTGATTGTTCCGGCCGCCTCGCCGATGGCCATCAGCTTCGGCACCAGCGGCCCTGGCTCCTTGCCGGCGAGCTTCAGCCCGAACAGTTCGACGATCTGGCCGGAGAAGATGATAACAGCGATGCCGGCGGTGAAGCCGACGGTCACCGGGTAGGGGATGAATTTGATGTAGGTGCCAAGTCTGAGATAGCCGATGGCAAGCAGGAACACGCCGGCCATCATCGTCGCCAGCAGCAAGCCGTCGACGCCAACCCGCCCCACCGTCGCCGCCACAAGCACAATGAAGGCGCCGGCCGGGCCGCCGATCTGGAAACGGCTGCCGCCAAGCGCCGAGACCAGGAATCCGCCAATGATCGAGGTGTAGAGCCCGCGCTCCGGCGTCACGCCTGAAGCAATGGCAATTGCCATCGACAACGGCAGCGCAACGATGGCGACAGTCAGCCCGGCGATGGCATCCGCCTTGAAATGCGTGAGCGTGTAGCCCTCGCGCAGCACCGTCACCAGCTTCGGGGTGAACAGTTCGGAAAATGTCGGCCGCGCCGGTTGATGCACTGCCCGCTCCGTCTGATCCATCGAGTGCCTTCCGCATGAAACCAAGGAGCGGCGGGATCGTCGGCAGGACTGTCGGCGGTCGCCGTCGCGACTTGGAGCGGCGTGCGTCCAAATAGGCGCACAGATACGCCCCAACACTTTTGACCCGCGCATCGGACTATCCGAAAATCGAATTTGATTTTCGGCGATGCGGCAGTAGCGTCAGCCTTGCGGGTTCTGCGGCGTGACAGGCTTGAGGCGAACGCCCCTGCCGCCACGCTCGCTCGCCTGGTTCTCGCCGATCAGCTCGACCCCGGCCTCTTCAAGGGCCTGGATGACCTTCATCAGCGTATCGACCACGCCCCGGACCACGCCGTCGCTCGCTTCCATGCGCTGAATGGTTGGAAGCGAAACCCCGGCGCGCTCGGCGAGGGTCTTCTGATCGATGCCGGCCAGCGCCCTCGCGGCACGCATCTGCGCGGCAGTGATCATCGGTCAAAACCCCGTCTGAGTTCTGCAGTATCACGTATAATACCTTCATAATGATGGGTCAAACATCATTTTGCATATGTGAAACATGCAACAGTCTTTGCCAGCCGGTGCGCTGGCATGCTACAAACCTCGACATCGTTAGGCGGGACATCCATTGCGGTACCGATTTCACAGGTACGACCTTAAAAAGGATGAGCAGGTGAAGACATTCAAAGCGTTGGCGACCTCGACAGTCTTGCTGTCGATGGTTTTCCTGCTGGCAGGCTGCGGACATGGCCTGATCAACAGGCTGATTTGAAGTAGTCCGGCCGACGTCAGGTGCCGTCGGCCCGCCCTAGCCATCGCTGCAGCAATCGTGCCGCCAGCCAGCACAGCATCGCCCAGGCAAAGCCGGCGCACCAGCCGGCCAGCACGTCGGACGGCCAGTGGACGCCGAGATAGATGCGGCTGATGCCGACGACCACCGTCGTCAGCACCGCCAGCACGAGTACATAGATCTTCGTTGTGAGCCCGGGCAAAAACCGTGCCGCCATGCTGCCCAGCGTCAAATACGTCACCGCCGACAGCATGGCGTGGCCGCTCGGAAACGAAAGCGATGCCACATCGGCGAGATGCGAGACCAGATCGGGGCGCGGCCGGTCGATATCGAATTTCAGCACGCTTGACAGGAGCTGGCCGCCCGCCACCGCGACGAACATGAGAAGCGCCGCGCCTGGCCTGCGGATAAGGAGCAGATAGACGATCATTGCTGCCGTGATCAGCACCAGCACGCTGGCGCTGCCAAGACTGGTGACGTCGCGCATCGCTCCTTCCAGCCACGCCGGTCCGATCGGATTGTCGGGCTGGCCGGCCTTGCGGAAGGCAAGCAGGATTTCGGTGTCGAAGGCATGCGGCGTGGTCGCCCGCGCCAGCTCCATCAGTTCTTCGAACCCCCACAGCCCGCCGGCAATGACCAGCCCGGCCAGCAGAACCGGGAACTCCAGCCAGTTGCGCAGTCTGCTTGCAATCTTCTTCATCGGCCCGATCGCAGCTACAGCCTTTGCAGATAGGGCCCGAGCGTGATCAGCGCCACAGCTGCGATGGCAAGCACAATGCCGGTTGCCTGCAAGGCATTGACGCGCTCGCCGAAGAAGACCAGCGCCACCACATTCACCGACACCAGCTGGATCACCGCCGACAGGCTGAACGACACCGACATGCCGAATTCACGGATCAGCCTCAGCATGATCAGATTGCCCAGCGAATAGAGCGCCAACGTCAGCACGATCTTGCCGAGGCTCGGCGCCAGCCCCCACTGTTTTGCGGCCATCGCCGCCAGCAGGAAGATCACGGTCGAAACGCAGAGCTGCCCAAGTCCCCAGAAACTCACTTTTGTTCCTCCCGATGCGGTCCCTACGCGCCTGCCGCAGCTCTTGTTTCCGAAGCGCCGGTCGCGGTCAAGCGGGACTGATGTTGGATACGAAATCGCAGGTGGCAATTAGCCGGCATGTCATCAAACTGTGACCTGCCGGTAATACCGGATTGGCCAGACAACACGCTCCAGCAATCCATCCAGCCAGAGGCAGGCCCCCATGACCGAACAGCGCTCGACCGAACATCGCACCCCTGACGCCCATTTCCGCACCAGTCTGCTCGAGGAAAACGATGGGCCAGGAGTCAATCCCACCGACAACCGCACCATGGGTGAGATCATCGCCGCGCGGTTCTCGCGCCGCGGCTTCCTCAAGGGCTCGCTTGCCGTCTCGGCCATAGCCGCTACCGTCAGCCCGCTGGCGCTGATCACCGCCGACAACGCCCGCGCCGCCGAAGGATCCGCCTTCGCTTTCGACGAGCTCGAGGCCGGCATCGACGACAAGCATCACGTCGCACCTGGCTATGACGCCGACGTGCTGCTGCGCTGGGGCGATCCGCTGTTCGCCGATTCGCCGGAATTCGATCCGACAAAACAGTCGGCGGAAGCCCAGGCCAGACAATTCGGCTACAACAACGACTATGTCGGTTATATCCCGATCGGCGGCTCGGCCGAGCATGGCCTGCTGGTCGTCAACCACGAATACACCAATCCGCATCTGATGTTCCCGGGCCTCGTCACCATCGTCGATGGCAAAGCCAAGCAGGCGCCCCTCAGCAAGGAGCAAGTCGATGTCGAGATGGCCGCGCATGGCGGCACCATTGTCGAGATCCGCAAAGAAGCCGGCAAATGGCAGGTCGTGCGCGACGGCAAGCTCAACCGCCGCATCACCTCCAACACCGAGATGGCACTGTCGGGTCCCGTCGCCGGCCACGACCGCGTCAAGACCAGCGCCGACCCGAGCGGCACGAAGGTCATCGGCACCCTCAACAACTGCGCCGGCGGCGTCACGCCGTGGGGCACCTATGTCATGGCCGAGGAGAACATCCACGGCTATTTCTCGGGCGAGCTGCCGCAGAGCCATAACGAGGCGGCCAACTACAAGCGCCTCGGCATTCCCGAAGGCGCCTATGAATGGGCGGCGCATCACGACCGTTTCGATATAGGCAAGGAGCCGAACGAGCCGAACCGCTTCGGCTGGATCGTCGAGGTCGACGTCCAGGATCCGACGTCGGTGCCGAGGAAGCGCACCGCTATGGGCCGCTTCAAGCATGAGGGCGCAGAATCGATCGTCGCCAAGGATGGCCGTGTCGTCTTCTACCTCGGCGACGACGAGCGCTTCGACTATGTCTATAAGTTCGTCACCACAGGCAAGTTCAATCCGGACGATCGCGCCGCCAACATGAACTTGCTCGACGACGGCACCTTGCATGTCGCCAAGTTCGCCGAGGACGGTTCAATCGAATGGCTGCCGATCGTCTTCGGCCAAGGGCCGCTGACGGCGGAGAACGGCTTTGCCAGCCAGGCCGACGTGCTGATCGAGACGCGCCGCGCCGCCGACCTGCTCGGCGCCACGAAGATGGACCGTCCGGAAGACATCCAGCCCAATGCCGCCAATGGCAAAGTCTATGTCATGCTGACCAACAATTCGAAGCGCAAGGCCGATCAGGTCGACGCCGCCAACCCGCGCGCCGAAAATGCCTTTGGCCACATCATCGAGATCGTCGAGGACGGCGGTGATTTTGCCGCCACCAAGGGCAAGTGGGAAATCCTGCTGAAATGCGGCGATCCCGCCGTGGCCGAAATCGGCGCCACCTTCTCCACCGCAACCACTGCCAATGGCTGGTTCGGCATGCCGGACAATTGCGCGGTCGATTCGGCCGGCCGCCTCTGGGTTGCTACCGACGGCCAGGGCCCGAAGGTCACAGGCCGCACCGACGGCCTGTGGGCGGTCGACACGGAAGGCCCGGCGCGGGCGACCTCAAAGCTGTTCTTCCGTGTGCCGATCGGCGCCGAAATGTGTGGTCCCCTGTTTGCGCCGGACGACCAGACTGCTTTCGTTGCCGTCCAGCATCCAGGCGACGGTGGCGAGGACTGGGAGGCTTTTGGGCGTCCGTCCTATTATGAGGATTTGTCGACCCGCTGGCCTGACTTCAAGCCGGACATGCCGGTGCGCCCGGCGGTCGTTGCCATCACCAGGCAAGGCGGCGGCAAGATCGCGGTCTGAGACGCAGGAAGGCCTTGCATTCTCGAGGAAGGATTTCGGTGATGCGAAATCCTTCCTTTCCTGATATGGGATGCATCCATGCTGCGCATCATGCGCCGACTAATCATTCGGTGCGCTGAACCACGGCCACATTCATTGTGCTTCGCAACCTGAAGCCAATGGACTCGTATAGTCTGATGGCCGTGGCGTTGCTGGCATAGGCGTGGAGATAGGGAACTTCGCCGCGAGCCACTATCCGGTTTGCCACGAACAGGGACAGCAGCTTGCCCAGGCCACCGCCGCGAAATTCCGGATGTGAGCACACCCCGCTGAGTTCGGTATAGCCAGGTTGCTTCATGCGCTCGCCGGCCATTGCCACAAGTCTGCCTTCGATTTTCACGCCCCAAAAATCGCCCAGGCTCAAGGCTTCGAGCGTGAATGGGCCAGGCTTGGTGAGCAATGCCAGGGCGAGCATCTCAGCCGCATCGTCTCGGGTCAGACGTTGCACACGTTGGTCAGACACGGTTTGCAACGGCCGCTCGGCAATCATTTGAACCCCGGCTGCGGTCGAAGTCGCAAAAAGCCCCGCGGGCAGAGCAATGGCGTCCGACTGAAGCAGGATGACACTCTCGCCCGCGGAGACAAGCTGTTCGAGCGCCCGCAGGCTTTCCGCGTCGTCGGCGCCAGTGGCGGCGAATGGAACGATCGACGGCCGATACCGCCTGGCGAGGTCATTACCTTGCGCGAACGCCCGATGTCGCGTCTGAAGTGCGCTCCAGATAGGGCGGTCGAGCAGGTGTCTCATTACGCCGCGCCCTCCGGATTTTTCACTCGACGGTCGAGAGGAGCCGCGGCGAGGCCGTCCTCGATGGCGGTCAGCTGCTCAAGAAGCGGCCCCGAAAGATCCGCGCACAAATCCGCAACGGCGTTTTCGATGCGCGGCCAGACCTCGCGCTTTGCGACATCGACCAGCCGCCGGCCGTCCCGAGTGAGAGAGACAATCCTGCGCCGCTGGTCATCGGTCGACGGACTAACCTCGAGCAATCCCAATCCGGCCAGAAGCGAGACGCTTCGCGTTACACCTGGCTGCGCGATGCCAAGCGATTGCGCCAGTTCCCCGACAGGCAGCGGGCCCAGCCTGTCGAGCGCGGCCAGCAGTGGGTACTGGCTCGCCTGAACCGGAACATCCAGCCGGTCGAGCAGGCGCTGCGCCTCCGCTTGCAGTTGCTCGCCTATACGCTTCATCCTGGTGCCCAGGCACAAGAAACCAAGCGATCGTACGACGTCTTGCATATGCCAATCCGTCTCGCGAAAAACCATAACATGATATATAACAAAACATGAAGATCAAGGGCTATCGTCGCAAGGGCTGCACTCAGCGCTGTTTCCGTTGACCGATAAGGCTGCTTTGCCTGGCAGGCCAGTCGCTCAGTTGCGCAGCCGGTAGCCGGTCCTGAAGATCCAGGCGACGATTGCTATGCAGACGAGCAGGAAAACAACCGTCATGCCGAGGCTGACGCCGACCGAAACGTCGGATTTGCCGTAGAAGCTCCAGCGGAAGCCACTGACCAGGTAGACGACCGGGTTGAACAGCGTCACCGTGCGCCAGATGCCGGGCAGCATGTTGATCGAATAGAAGCTGCCGCCGAGAAAGGTCAGCGGCGTGATGATCAGCAGCGGCACCAGCTGCAGCTGCTCGAAGCTCTTCGCCCAGATGCCGATGATGAAGCCGAACAGGCTGAAGGTCACCGCCGTCAGCACCAGGAAGGCGAGCATCCAGAACGGATGCTCGATGTGAAGCGGCACGAACAGCGAGGCCGTCGCCAGGATGATCAGGCCCAGCACGATCGACTTTGTCGCCGCACCCCCGACATAGGCGATGACGATCTCCAGATAGGACACAGGCGCCGACAGCAATTCGTAGATCGAGCCGACGAATTTCGGAAAATAGATGGCGAAAGAAGCGTTGGAGATCGACTGCGTCAGCAGCGACAGCATGATCAGCCCCGGCACGATGAAGGCGCCGTAGCTGATGCCGTCGATCTCGGTGATGCGCGAGCCGATGGCCGAGCCGAAAACGACGAAATAGAGCGACGTGGAAATGACCGGCGAAACAATGCTCTGCAGCACCGTGCGAAGGGCGCGCGCCATCTCCACCCGATAGATCGCCCATACCGCATGAAGATTCATGACCGCGCGCGGGTTCATGCCGGTTTCCTCACCAGATTGACGAAGATCTCCTCAAGCGAGCTGTTTTCCGTATCGATGTCGCGGAACTGGATGCCGGCCGCCTCGAGCTCGCGGATCAACGAGGCGACGCCCGGCCGTTCGCTCTGGTTGTCATAAGTATAGGTCAGCTGCCCGCCATCCGGCGAAAGCTCCAGCGCGTAGCGCGAAAAGGCGTCGGGAACGGTGGCCAGGGGACTGCGCAGTTCCAGCACAAGCCGCTTGCGGCCGAGCTTGCGCATCAGCTCGGCCTTGTCCTCGACCAGCACGATCTCGCCGCGGTTGATGACGCCGACGCGGTCGGCCATCGCCTCCGCTTCTTCGATGTAGTGCGTGGTCAGGATGATGGTGACGCCGTCTTCGCGCAGCCGGCGCACCATCGCCCACATGTCCTGGCGCAGCTCGACATCGACGCCTGCCGTCGGTTCGTCGAGGAACAGGATGCGCGGCTCGTGCGACAACGCCTTGGCAATCATCAGCCGGCGCTTCATGCCGCCGGACAGCGTGATCGCCTTGGCGTCCTTCTTGTCCCAGAGCGACAGGTCGCGCAGCACTTTTTCGACGAACGCCTTGTCCGCCGGTTTGCCGAACAGGCCGCGGCTATAATTGACCGTCGCCCACACGCTCTCGAAGGCGTCGATGGTCAGTTCCTGCGGCACCAGCCCGATCAGGCTGCGCGCCGCGCGGTAGTCGCGGTTGATGTCATGGCCATCGACGGTGACGGAACCCGACGAGCGGTTGACGATGCCGCAGACGATCGAGATCAGCGTCGTCTTGCCGGCGCCGTTCGGCCCGAGCAGCGCAAAGATCTCGCCGCGTACTATATCGAGATTGATCTCCTTCAGCGCCTTGAAGCCGGTGGCGTAGGTCTTGGTGACCCCGGAAATCGAGATGATCGGCTGCATGGCTGAAAACGGCTGCTTGAAACAGAGTTGTTGATTTAATCCGCTGAATGTCGGTTCGCAAACCCGGATGTCAATGCCGCTCCTGACAGTTCTGGACATCGAGGTTCGCCGGAATAGGCGACACCTGGCCGATCGTCCAGCCAAATCCAGGCAAAAACAGATTCACCGACACTGCGGCGTTCCGCCTCGCGGCGGGACGCCGCTTTGACCGTCCCGCGCATGAAGCCTATCCTTGTACAAACAAGCAGCAGCCGGAGCCGCCATGGACCCGCTCATTCTGTCGCGCATTCAGTTCGGCGCGAACATCTCGTTCCACATCCTGTTCCCGGCGATCACCATCGCGCTCGGCTGGGTGCTGCTGTTCTTCAAGCTCCGCTACAACGCGACAGGCGATTCGGCCTGGATGCGCGCTTATTTCACCTGGGTTAAGGTATTCGCGCTGTCCTTCGCCATGGGCGTGGTTTCCGGCGTCACCATGAGTTTTCAGTTCGGCACCAACTGGCCGGGCTATATGGAGACGGTCGGCAACATTGCCGGCCCGCTGCTGGCCTACGAGATCCTGACCGCCTTTTTCCTCGAGGCGGCGTTCCTCGGCATCATGCTGTTCGGCTTCCGCCGCGTCTCGAACCGCGTCCATACGCTGGCGACGGTGCTGGTGGCCGGCGGCACCACCTTGTCCGCCTTCTGGATCATCGCACTCAATTCGTGGATGCAGACGCCGGCCGGCTTCGAGATGCGCGATGGTGTAGCGCACGCCACCGACTGGTGGGCCGTTGTCTTCAATCCGTCCATGCCCTACCGGCTCGTCCATATGCTGCTTGCTTCGGGGCTGACCGTCTCGTTCCTGATCGCCGGCCTGTCGGCGCTGCGCTATCTCTACGGCGATCGTTCGGAATCGATGTGGAAGGCGCTGCGCACCGGCGTCTTCACCGCCGCGATCCTGATCCCGATCCAGATCTTCGCAGGCGACCAGCACGGCCTCAACACGCTCGAACACCAGCCGCAGAAGATCGCCGCCATGGAGGCCAACTGGAACACCGGTCCCAACGTGCCGCTGGTGCTGTTTGCGCTTCCCGATGAAGCGGCGAGCGAGAACAGGTTCGAACTCACCATTCCCGACGGCGCCAGCCTCATCCTCAGGCACAGCGCCGGCGGCGTCGTGCCGGGGCTGAACGATTATGCCGGCAACCATCCGCCGGTATTTCCGGTGTTCTGGGGCTTTCGCATCATGGTCGGCACCGGGCTCCTGATGCTCGCCGTCTCCTGGTCGGCGGCCTTTTTCCTCAAGCGCCGCCACAGCCTGCCCAAGCCGCTGGCGCTCGTCATGGTGCCGATGGCGCTGTCCGGCTGGCTGGCGACGCTGGCCGGCTGGTACACCACCGAGATCGGCCGCCAGCCCTGGCTGGTCACCGGCGTGCTGCGTACCGCCGATGCTGTCGGGCCGGTCGCCGGCAGCCATGTCGCGCTGTCGCTCGCGGTCTACCTCATCCTCTATGTGCTGCTCTTGATCGCCTATCTCGGCGTGCTGGTGCATCTGGCATTGAAGGCGGCGAAGGATGGTGACACCTCGCCGCTGCCGGGTGTCATGAACAGGCCGCTGTCGCAGCCGGTTGCGCAACCGGGAGAAACATCATGAGCGTCGACTGGCCGACCCTGCTGCCTCTGATCTTCGCCGGCCTGATGGGCCTCGCCATCCTGATCTACGTCATCCTCGACGGCTTCGATCTCGGCATCGGCATCCTGTTCGCCGCAGCCGAAGGCACCGAACAGGATACGATGATCGCCGCAATCGGCCCATTCTGGGACGCCAACGAGACCTGGCTGGTGCTGGCGGTCGGCCTGCTGCTGGTCGCCTTCCCGCTGGCGCACGGCACCATCCTGACCGCGCTCTACATTCCGGTTTTCGTGCTGCTGGTCGGCTTGATCCTGCGCGGCGTCGCCTTCGATTTTCGCGCCAAGGTGCCGGCCGGCAGGAAGCACCGCTGGAACCGCATCTTCTTCCTCGGCTCGGTCGTCGCTTCGCTGGCGCAAGGTTATATGCTCGGCGTCTATGTGCTCGGCCTCGACGTCGGCCTTGGCGGCATGGCGTTCGGCGCGCTGGTGGCGCTCTGCCTTGCCGCGGCCTACGCGGCAATGGGCGCGGCCTGGGTCATCTATAAGACCGAAGGCGATCTGCAGAAGAAGGCGGTGCTGTGGCTGCGCACGACGCTGGTGCTGACCGCGCTCGGCATGGTCGCGGTGTCGCTGGCCACGCCCTTTGCCAGCGCGCGCATCTTCGACAAATGGTTCGTCTGGCCGGCGATGCTCTATTTGTCGCCGCTGCCGATCCTGTCGGCAGTGCTGTTCCTGTGGCTGTGGCGCCAGACCTTCCATCTGCCGAAACCCGGCGACCGCCACGCGCTGCTCCCGTTCCTGACATTGGCCGCGATCTTCACGCTCGGCTTTGCCGGCCTCGCCTGGTCTTTCTACCCCTTCGTGGTGCCCGACCGGCTGACCATCTGGCAGGCTGCTTCGGCACCCGAAAGCCTGGCCGTCATCCTGGTCGGCACGGTCGTCGTGCTGCCGATCATCATCTTCTATTCGTTCTTTGCCTACCGAGTGTTCGCCGGCAAGGCGACGGATCTGACCTATGACTGACCGGCATCGCCGTCGCAGCCTGAAACAGAATATTCATCTTCAAGCGGAATAACCTTCTCTGGCCGGCCGAGCAGAATCGTCGGCATCAAGAAGGGCGATGCAATGACCCCCTTTTTTGCGGCAGGACAGGATCGGCTGCTGCTTTTGCTGATCCGGACGGTCGCGCTGATCGGCGCACTCGCGCTTGCCGGCCTGCTGCCGGCGATGCCGCAGGCGCATGCCCAGGACGCGGCCAACTGGACCGGCGTGTGGGACACGAAATGGCGCGGCGGCGGCGCCCAGATCAAGTTCGAGCAGACCGGCGCCGACGTAAAGGGCGTGTACCCGCTTTATAACGGCCGTATCGAGGCCAAGGCCGAAGGCGACAAGCTTGTCGGCCACTGGTTCGAAGGCGACCGCCAGGGCGCCTTCACCTTCGTCCAATCGCCTGACGGCGGCAGCTTCATGGGCCGCTTCGATGCCGCCACCGCCGAATGGTGGACAGGTGTGCGCGTAAGCGCCGTCGAGGACGTGCGTGTCGACCAGTCGAGCCCGATGAGCACCATGCGCTCGTTCCTGCAGACGATGAACGAGAGCGGCGCCGACAACGTGCCGCGCGCCACCGGCGGCGGCATGGGTCTTGCCGGTCTGGCGGCGGGTCTCGTCGACGTCACCGAGGCCGACCGCGGCGGCCTCAACATGCCCGATTACACCAAGCTGCTGTTCACCGTCATCGACAACGCGACGTTCCGTCTGTGGAGCCTGCCGCATGACGCGATTGCCGGCGACGAGGTGACGGCGACGCTGCCGCAATACGGCACCAGGGTCTCCTTCGCCGTCACTTTTCGCCGCAGGAATGGCGACTGGTTCATCGTCGGGCCGCCACTTGGCGAGCTCCAGGCAAAGCTCGCCGAATTCCAGGAAGCGCGTGGCGAAGCCGTCGACATGGTCGACGATCCGAGCAGGCTCGCCTCGCCGCGCGACACGTTCAAGGTGCTGTTGAGCGGCCTCACCGAAGCCGGCGACCCGGCCCAGGCGGCGCTCGACCTGCGCAACTACAGTCAGGCGGTGCGCGGCGACGAGGCGTTCCTGCTCGAGCGCTATCTCAAAAAGGTCATCGACCGCATCGGCTACGTCTATTGGCAGGAGATCCCCGACGATCCGAAGAGCAACACCCCCTTCGTCTATTTCGAGCATCCCGCCGGCAACATCGTCATCGGCCCGGTCGAGACTGACCCCGACGGCACCGGCAAGCGCAAGATCTGGCAGTTCACGCCCGAGACGCTCGCCCACATCCGCGCGGTCTACGCCGACGTCGAAGACGTGCCGGTGGCGCCGGAATTCGCCGCCTTCGCCAGCACCGACCCGTTCTTCATCGCCCGTGGCCTTGCCCGCGAGATCAGCCCCGGCCTGCTCACCCGCGCCGGCCCGATGGAGCACTGGCAATGGTGGATGCTCGGCCTTGCCGCACTGGCCGGCATCGTCTTCGGCTTCATCGCCAATGCGCTGATTTCCTTGTTTGTCCGAAGGACGGACAGCTCGGCCTTCTTCCGCATCGTCGAATGGGCGGTGCGCTCGATCATGCTTGGCTTCTTCCTGCTGTTGACGCTGCGCCCGCTCGGTTTGCCGCAAGTGGTCGCCGCCCCGGTCAAGGCAATCGCCTGGAGCCTGATCGTGATCGGCGCCGTGCCGGTGGTCTGGCACCTGATCGGCAAGGTCGCCGAACACTATCGCGGACTGTGGCAAGTGCCCGGCTATCACGACACGCTGATTTCGCTGTCCACCGGCGTGGCGCGCGTCGCCGTGCTGGTCGTCGCCTTCCTGCTGTTGGCCGAAGTGCTCGCCATCCCCTACGAAGGCGTCATCGCCGGTCTCGGCATCGGCGGTCTGGCGGTGGCGCTGGCCGCGCAGCCGACGCTGCAGAACTTCCTCTCCGGCCTGACGCTCTATGCCGACCGGCCGGTAAGCGTCGGCGACTTCTGCAAGTTCGGCGACCAGTCCGGCACGATCGAGCATATCGGCATGCGCTCGACGCGCATCAGGTCGCTCGACCGCACCATCATCTCGGTGCCGAATTCGGATTTCGCCGGCATGCAGATCGAGAACTACGCCCATCGCGACCGCACCCGGTTCGCGACGACGCTGCAGCTGCGCTACGAAACGACGCCCGATCAGCTGCGTTACGTCCTGGCCGAGCTGCGCAAGCTGCTGATTGCCCATCCGCGCGTTATCGATGAGCCGTGCCGCGTGCGCTTTGCCGGCTTCGGCGCCTATTCGCTCGATATCGACGTGTTCACTTATATCAAAACCGCCGACGTGGCCGAATTTCAAGCCGTCCGCGAGGACATCCTGTTGTCCATGATCAACATCATGGATGATGCCGGCGCGCAGTTCGCCTTCCCTTCGTCACTGGAATACAGAGCCACCGACCTTCCGGTCGACGACGAAAAACGCATCGCTGCGGAGAAAAGGGTCGGCGATTGGCGCGAGGCGCAAAATCTGCCTTTCCCCGACTTCAGCCAGATCGACAAATTCGCCCTCAACAACACACTTGCCTACCCGCCTGAGGGCTCGGCGCATTATCGCGAGACAGAGCCCGACCTGGACTCGGCCGAGGCAAAGGCGACGCTGGAGAAGGTGCGCTGGAGCCTGCCCTGGAAGAAGGGGAGGTAGTTTCGAGACGTTGGCGGGACAGCACCCCCCTCTGGCCTGCCGGACATCTCCCCCACGAGGGCAGGGCTATCGCATATGAGTGATGGCATTGATGAGATAGTCGTCGTTCCAGGCGCATTTCTTGATGCGATGGCTGATGGGGACTTTGGCAGCATCGGCGG